>JBDHDN010000090.1:0-10817 GCA_039591485.1 Gemmatimonadota bacterium | reverse complement strand
AGATGGCGGAGAGGGAGGCGACGGAGCGGTCGATTCGCATTCTCGACGCGAGCACGAGTGAGTTCGGCCGGCGGATCGAGGACCTCTTCGCCGGGGCGGTACCCGTACGCGCCGAGTGGATCGGCGTGGCAGTCCCCCAGATGGCGGAGGTCGCCGACTCGCTCAACGCGTTGGTGGGTGCGAAGGCGCTGGATGGCTATCTGATCGTGACGGATGCAACCGCCAGCGAGGGTGAGGCAGAGTACCGCGGGTCGAATGTCTCATCGCAAGCGGACATGCAGGTTCTCGAGCAGGCCCTGTCGGAGGCGGTGCTGACTGCGCGATTGGCAGGTCAGGGCGTCGATCGCGCCGTGGTTGCATGGGCGCAGATCCCGGTGCGGATGCGAGCGGTGAGTATCCGCGGCGGCGAGGTGACGGATTCGTCGGGGCAGGCTGCGTTCGTGCTTGCCTATGTGGTGTGGATGCTGCTCTACCTCACCATACTCCTGTACGGCGTGCAGGTCATGGGTGCCGTGGTTGAGGAGAAGACGTCACGTGTGATCGAGGTGCTGGTCTCGAGCCTGAGACCGTTCCAGCTACTGGCGGGAAAGGTGGTTGGCGTCGGTGCGGTGGGACTGTTCCAGATGTCGATTTGGGGCGTGAGCGCGTGGTGGCTTTACCGCAATCGGTCGCTCGTGCTGGAACTGTTCGGCATGCCGGAGGCCGGAGGCAGTGGGGGACTGGTTTTTCCAGAGGTGTCGCTGGACACCCTGGCGATCGTGCTCGCGTACTTCCTGCTCGGATACTTCCTCTACGCGGCGATGTTCGCTGCGGTAGCGGCTACCTCCAACTCGGAGGCCGAAGCGCGTCAGGCGCAGCTGCCTGTCGTCATGCTGTTGATCGTTCCGACGCTGTTGATGCTCGGGATTCTCCAGGAACCAGACGGGGTGATGGCGGTTACGCTCTCGCTGATTCCTTTCTGCGCGCCGATTGCCATGCCGGTCCGGTGGGCCGCAGTCAGCGTCCCGGCCGCAGAGGTGGCTGCGTCACTTGCCGTTCTGGCCGTGACACTCGTCCTCGTCGTATGGGTGGCAGCGCGCATCTATCGCGTGGGCATTCTGATGCACGGTAAACGGCCTGGTCTTGCGGACCTGATGCGCTGGATTCGTGCGTGACCGCCGCGCCGGACCTCGGTCGCAGTGAGGCGCTCTAGCCCCTGACACCGCAACCCCAGAGTGTTCGGGAACGACCGGTAGCCCGTAGAGGGTGAGGCGGGATTGGCGTTAGCCGGCTGACTTCCGATCGCGATTCTCTTATTATCACCGGCCATGACCGCAACCTACGACGTCATCGTCGTCGGCGGGGGACACGCCGGGGCCGAGGCTGCCAACGCGGCGGCCAGACTTGGCGCACACACGCTGCTGGTGACCGCCAGTCTCGAGACCATCGGGCAGATGTCGTGCAACCCGGCGATCGGGGGAGTTGCGAAGGGGACCGTGGTTCGGGAGGTGGATGCACTTGGCGGTGTGATGGGGCGCGCCGCCGACCGAGCTACGATCCAGTTCCGCATGCTCAATCGCTCGAAGGGGCCCGCCGTGTGGGCGCCCCGAGCGCAGTGTGATCGCGGACTGTATCGGCGTGCGGTGCGCACGATGCTCGAGGAGCAGCCCCGCCTCGATTTCCTGCAGGGGATGGTGAGCGCCCTGCTCGTCGAAGGCACAGCGGTTCGGGGCGTGCGTCTGAGCGACAGCCGCGTGGTACGCGGCGAGGCCGTGGTGCTCACGGCAGGCACGTTCCTCAGGGGGCGGATCTTCATTGGCAGAGAGACGAGGTTCGACGGGGGACGGGTGGGTGATCCTGCAGCGGTCGCCATAGCCGAGCAGCTAGAGTCGCTCGGGCTTGAGGTTGCGCGTTTCAAGACCGGCACGCCTCCCCGGATTGACGGACGCACCGTCGACTACTCGCGGGTGACACGCCAGGACGGAGAGGATGACGAGTACCGCTTCTCACACTTTGGAAAGGAGCCAAGGCCGGATCAACGCCCGTGCTGGATTACCGCCACGAACGCCACCGTTCGGCAGATCATCGAAGAGCACTTGCATGAGTCGGCCCTGTACGGAGGTGAGATTGGGGGCCTGGGGCCGCGGTACTGCCCATCGATCGAAGACAAGATCGTTCGATTCCCAGATGCCGAGCGACACCAGGTGTTCCTGGAGCCGGAGGGCCTTGAGACAGCGGAACTGTACGTCAACGGGCTGTCAACGTCGCTCCCGGTGAGCGTGCAACTTAAATACTTGCAAGCAGTTACAGGTCTTCAATGTGTCCGTATGACACGACCGGGGTATGCGATCGAGTACGACTACTATCCACCGCACCAGCTGACGCCGTGGCTTGAGGTAAAGCAACTGGCCAGCTTGTTCTTGGCTGGGCAGGTGAACGGGACGACGGGATACGAGGAGGCCGCTGGTCAGGGCCTTGTGGCTGGTGTCAATGCCGTTCGTAAAGTACGCGGCGAGGAACCGGTCGTCCTCTCGCGAGATGAAGCGTACATCGGTGTGCTCGTCGACGATCTGGTGACGCGCGGCGTGGACGAGCCGTATCGCCTGTTTACATCCCGAGCCGAGTTCCGGCTCCTGCTGCGGCAGGACAACGCCGTCAAGCGGCTAGGGCAACTGGCGATCAAGCTGGGACTGCTGACCGAGCCCGAGGCGACGCTTGTCGCAAACCGGGGGGAAGCGGACCGGGCGATCATGGAGTCCGCGTGCCAGGCGACGGTACGGCCGGAGATGGTCAATGCTCTGCTGAGGCAGCTCGGTGAAGCTCCGATCGCGGAGAGCCAGCGCGTGGCGGATTTGGTGCGGCGACCCCGCGTTCCGCTGCGTGAGGTGCTGCTGATGGCGGATCCTTCGTTCCACGTGCTTCACGGCGATGCGTGGCTAGGTGTGGAGACGGAGATCAAGTATGCAGGGTATCTCGAGCGTGAGAGGTCTGCGGCACGACGCCTGGACGAAATGGCGGAGTTCCTTCTCCCGCAGGATCTCGACTATCTGAACTTGGCGAGTCTCAGCACGGAAGCCCGCCAGAAACTGCACCGGGTGCGTCCTGAGTCACTGGCGCAAGCCCGACGGATCCCCGGGGTCTCCCCCAGCGATCTGCAGAATCTGGTTCTTGAGGTAGTCCGGCGTAGCCGCTCCGCCGCCTGAAGGACTGCGCTGCTCGCCGATCGACACCTGCCTTTCGATTCAGAGCCCGTCCAAGCAGGGAGCCTCGTCGCACGCCGTTGTCAGAGGCGTGCCGGTTCCCTGTTTCACGTGAAACGTCCTCTCGACTGCTGTTCCATCCCGGCGCGAAGGGCCCAGGCCGCGCGTTTCACGTGAAACACAGCTGGTTTGGCTGGCGGACTCCTAATGTTGCGGGTATATTCTGCGCCACCCAACTCACGTGGACGCGGGAAGAACACGCGTAGCAAGGAAATCATGCAAGTTGATGTGGTGCAGGACTTTAGCGGCTCTTCGAGTGTCATAGCGGTCGCAAATCAGAAAGGCGGCGTCGGCAAGACCACGACGGCCGTCAACCTCGCAGCATCGCTCGCTGCTGCTGAGCGCCGCACCCTCCTTGTCGATGCGGATCCGCAGGGCAATGCCTCGTCGGGAGTCGGGGTCAGGACGGGTGCCGACGCAATGTCGCTCTACGACGCCTTGATGGATGACGTTGCACTGAGCGACGTCGTACAGCGTGGGCTCGGCTTCTCAGCGCTCGACGTCATCCCTGCAACGCAGGACCTGGTCGGGGCCGAGGTGGAGCTCGTGAACTGGCCTCAGCGTGAGGGGGTGATGCGGAGAAAGCTCACAGCGCTGCGGGAGGAGTACGAGTTCGTCTTGATCGACTGTCCGCCGTCACTCGGACTGCTGACGCTCAACATGTTGACGGCGGCCGATTCCGTGCTGATTCCCATTCAGTGCGAGTACTATGCGCTGGAAGGCCTTTCCAAGCTGCTCAACACCATTCGCCTCGTTCAGCAGAACTACAATCCGGGCCTCGCGATCGAAGGGGTACTGCTCACCATGTACGATCCGCGGCTGAACCTCTCGCGGCAGGTCGCGACCGAAGCGAAGGAGTACTTCGGGCGGCAGGTCTTCCGTACGGTCATCCCGCGTAACGTGCGTCTGGCGGAGGCCCCGAGTTTCGGAAAGCCGATCCTCTTCTACGATGTGCAGTCAGCCGGTGCGAAGGGCTACCTGGCGCTTGCACAGGAGTTGACGTTGCGGGTCGCCAACGGGGAGCGGAGTGCGATTCCCGGTCACGGGGATGTGCCCACGCGCGAGGTGGTCGCGTGACGCCGGCCGGGTCGACCGGGCGCCGTCGGCTCGGTCGCGGACTCGAGGCACTGCTAGGTCCGCAGACGGTTGCGGAGGCAAGGGCCGACGGCTCGCTCACCGAGCTGGCCGTCACGGCACTGCGTCCCAATCCGTACCAACCGCGGCATGCCTTCGACGAACCCGCGCTGGCCGAGCTCGCTGCCTCCATGGAGGCCTCTGGTCTGCTGCAGCCGGTTGCTGTCCGCACCGCTGCCGATGGTACATACGAGCTGATTGCCGGCGAGCGACGCTGGCGGGCTGCACGCGCGCTTGGATGGCCGACGATCCCAGCGGTCGTGCGCGAGGTCGACGATCGCACGCTGCTCACGCTGGCCCTCGTCGAAAACCTCCAGCGAGATGCTCTGTCCCCAGTCGATGAGGCTCGGGGCTACGAGCGCCTGATCGACGACTTCCAAATGTCCCAGGCGGATGTCGCCGAGCTCGTCGGACGCGATCGATCGACGGTTGCGAATGCGCTCCGGCTGTTGCGGCTCCCGGATGCCGTGCAGGCAATGCTGCACGACGGCAGACTCTCCACGGGGCACGCCCGCAGCCTGCTCAGCCTTGCGGACACTGAGCGCATCCTGCACTTCGCGCGCCGGACGGTGGAGCAGCAGCTCTCGGTGCGCGAGGTGGAGGAGCTGGTACGTCGCACGCTCCCTGTGAGGGTCGATCCGCGTCGTCGCCGGCCGAAGCCTCGCGAAGGGGAGGTTCGCCGTGTGGAGGAAGCCCTGCGTGAGCGATTGAAGACCGATGTCCGCGTCAGTGCGCGAAGCAAGTCGAGCGGGCGGCTGACAATCCACTTCTACTCCGACGACGATCTCGCCCGCGTCCTCGAGATCATCCTCGGCCAGCCCTACGAAGGATGAACCGAGCCGGGCGACACGTCACCGTCATGCTTCACCGCGACGGCGAGCTCACGTCCCGTTCGGTCCGCCTCCCGCTATGGTTGTATCGCGCGCTCGCCGTCACCGGATCCGCCGCTGCGGTGCTCGTGGTCCTTGGGGTCATCATGTACGCACCCGTTCTCCGCACTGCCGCGCGTGTGCCGGCCATGGAGCGAGAGATCGCGCATCTCCAGACCGAGAATGCCAAAGTGGTGGAGCTGGCGCGCACCCTCGAACTGCTTGAGGGCCGCTACGAGCAGGTTCGTAGCATGCTCGGCGGCGACGTCGTGCCGGCGCGAACGCGCTCAGCCGCTCCCCTGCCGGTGGCCTACGCCCTCGTTGCCCCGCGTCCCGCGGAGTCTGATCGGTATGAAGCCGGGCCGTCCGTGCCCGGCCACTGGCCGGTCGATGGGCGGGGCGTGGTGACCCGCGGCCTCTCCGCAGGTGAGGGAGGCATCCAGGCCCACGGCGGCCTTGACGTTGCCATTCCGGTTGGCACACCGATCAGAGCGAGCGGTGGCGGTGCGGTGGTGAGTGCTGGAGTGGATGCCGAGTACGGTTACTTCGTGCGGTTGACACACCCGGACGGCTTCGAGAGCATGTACGGTCATGCGTCTCGCCTCCTCGTGCAAACCGGAGATTCGGTACGGGCGGGTGAGGTGATCGCACTGTCGGGGTCGACGGGCCGATCCACGGCACCGCATCTCCACTTCGAGATCCGGCGGGATGGCCGCCTGCTGGATCCCCGTTCTCTCGTACAGGAGGGTAGCTGACATGGCGGTCTTCTCGTCCGGCGCTGACCGCGGGACCGATCCGCCACGCAGTGGATCGCACGAGGGTGCGCTCTCGATCATCGCTCAGGGTATGCGCGTGGTCGGCGAACTCATCACTGAAGGTGTGGTGAAAGTCGAGGGCACCGTCGAAGGCACCATTCGGGCACGGCGCGAGGTGCTCGTTGCGAAGGGAGGCCATGTCGACGGTGACATCCACACCCGCGAGGCCGTGATCGGTGGGCAGGTGAGCGGCTCCATCCTTGCCGAGGAGCGGGTCGAAGTGCAGCAGGGATCGACTGTCACTGGGGACATCTCCACAAAGAAGCTCGTCATCCAGGAGGGCGGTGAAGTGAACGGCCAGCTGCGGATGGGAGAAGTGACTCCAGGGGGCAGTGCTCCCCCAAGCCCCGCGACCTCCGCCGATCGCCCATCCCAGACTGGCGCCGTGTGACACATGAGCCTGCCACTCCGCGACCTCACGGTGCACCTCGATGCCTACCTGCGGGTAGCGGAGGTTGCGGATGCTGGGCATGCCCTGAACGGACTCCAGGTGGAGAACGCCGGCACCGTCTCCAAAGTCGCGGTCGCCGTTGACGCCTGCCAGGCCACTATCGATGCCAGCGCCGCGCATGATGCAGATCTGCTGCTCGTGCACCATGGGCTCTTCTGGGCCGGCCTCGAGCCGCTGACGGGTCGACATGGCCGGCGCGTGCGATCGCTCATCCGCCGCAACATCGCGCTGTACTCGGCCCACCTCCCCCTCGATCTGCATCCCGAGGTCGGCAACAACGCAGTGCTGGCCCGACTCTTGGGACTCGACGACCCGGAGCCTTTCGGCGACTACCTCGGTCAGCAGATTGGCGTGAAGGGTACCTTATCCGCGAGCCGAACTGCCCTCGTGGACACGCTGCGCGATTTGCTCGGTGTCGAGCCGAGGGTCATTCCGGGCGGATCGGACGACGTCCGGTGCATCGGGATCATCACAGGTGGCGGTGGCTCCATGATCCGCAATGCGGTCGAGGCAGGAGTCGACACGTTCATCACCGGCGAGGGAGCGCACCACACCTACTTCGACGCCGAAGAGGCGGCGATCAACGTGATCTACGCAGGGCACTACGCAACCGAGACCGTTGGCGTCAAGGCCCTTGCCCAGCACATCGCGCACGAGTTTGGCCTCCCGTGGGTCTTCCTGGATCATCCAACAGGCCTGTAGTAGTCGGCCGGACCATCATCCTCGCAGTCGCCACCGTGAGCATGGCGGCCTGCACCGGCCGTGCACCGCAACAGCGCAACCCCACGCCGACCTTCTCGGTCGCTGATACCGTCACGACGTCGACCCGTCACATTCAGGACAGCGTTCTCGATTCGATAGCGCCATCGAGGCCCATTCCGGGTTCAGAGGCCGATCACGCCTTGCCTCCACTCGTGTTCGATACGATCGCTGTGGCGCAGCGCGATGTCCGCGTCTGCGCTGGCGGTGACGTCATGCTGGGGAGCAATCTCGATACACTTTGGGCCGGCCGATCGAGTGCGAGACTAGGCCGGCCGGTGGTGCCCCTGCCGAATCCGGACCGGCTGCTGGATCCCCTACGACCGCTGGTCGCCGATGCCGACATTGTGCTGCTCAATATCGAGGGCGCAATCGGTGACGGTCCGGCGCCGTCGAAATGTCGACCCGGGTCGACGACCTGCTATGCCTTCCGCCAACCCTCTGCGGTTTCCCGCGCGCTCGTCCGGTTGGTGCCGGACGGCGTGGTGATCGGCAATGTCGCCAACAACCACGCCCTCGATGCGGGCGTCGCGGGTTATCAGGCCACGTTACGGAATCTCGGACTCGCCGGCGCATACGCGACGGGCGCGGACACGATGGCAACCCTGGTCGCGACACCGAATGGGGACACGGTCGCGTTTCTCGGCTTCAGCACGTCCCAGGCCGGGCCGGACCCCCGCGACCTTCAAGCCGTGCGCCGGCACGTGGCTCGTGCGGCAACGCGGCACGCCCGTGTCGTAGTGACGATGCATATGGGGGCCGAGGGGCGCGATGCCCAACGCACGCCGGATGCGATCGAGTACTATCTCGGCGAGAACCGCGGGAACGCAGTCGCCTTCGCCCGCACGGCAGTGGAATCTGGTGCGTCGACCGTGATCGGCCACGGTCCGCACGTGATGCGAGCAGCCGAGTGGTACCGCGGGGCGCTCATCCTGTACTCCCTCGGCAACTTGCTGACCTATGGCACCTTCAACCTGAGCGAGCCAATGAACCGTGGCGCTATTGCCTGCGTATCGCTGGATGCCGCAGGACGCATCACGGCTGCCGTGCTGCGGTCGACGAAGCAGGAACGACCCGGCGCCGCTACCCCGGATATAGCCAATCGGGCGGCCGTCCTCGTCGACTCGCTGAGCCGGCTCGACTTCCCCGATACGGCGGCCGGGTCGTTTGGTGAGGCGGTGCTGACCCCACCGCCGTCTGACGACCGGAATCCCCGCTAGGTACTGCGGTCAGCTGGACGGGCGGCCCGTGCGTTGCGCCGCATGCCGCTCAGCCCCGGTCGATCCAGAGGTGTGTCTCCGAAGCGGCGCCGGAACTCGAGCTCGCTCATCTCGGCGAAGGCCGATAGCTCCAGCCACTCCATCGCGTGATCCTGCCCCAGTACCGGGTCGTCGGCTGGCCTGCCGAAGCGGATGTTCCATGGACACACGTCCTGGCACACGTCGCAGCCGAAGATCCAGGACTGCAGCGCCGACGCCTGCCACTCGTCGAACGGTTCGCGGAACTCAATGGTCAGGTAGGAAATGCAGCGCCTGCTGTCGAGCATGCGTGGTTCTGCGAACGCATCGGTCGGACACGCGTCGAGACAACGGTGGCAGCTACCACACCGGTCTGCCTCGAAGGGAAGGTCGACAGCGAGGTCGAGATCGGTGAGGATGGTGGCAAGGAAGAAGAAAGAACCGCGCCGAGGTGAGATCAACATCGTGTTCTTGCCGATCCAGCCGAGGCCGGCGCGCTGCGCAAGCTCCCGCTCCGGAACGGGACCGGCGTCGATGAACACGTGCGTGCGTGTGGCGAGCGGGCCGAGTGCACGCACGCGCCGGGCGAGATCCTCGAGCGTGGCTCGCAGGGCCTCATGGTAATCGCGGCCTCGTGCATACTTCGCCACGTGTCCGGCATTGGGCGAGGGCGTTCGGTCGCGCGCTCCATGGTTTCGAGTCACGACGATCGCGCGGTTGGCACCCGGGAGGATCCTGGCCGGCTCCAGCCTTCGGAGCGCTTGCCGGTGCAGGTAGTGCATCGTACCGGCCCGACCCTCCGCCAGCCACTGCTTGAGTACGTCGGCGTGGGGAACGGGGCTGAGGTCGCAGATGCCCACGTCTTCGAATCCCAGGTCGCGCGCGTACTGTTTCACGGCATGCGCGCGTCGCTCAGGTGTCATACGCGCATGACCTCCCGACGCCAGCGGGCGAAGCGGATGACGTCCTCAGGGGTCGGGACGGCATGCTCGTCCCCATATGCCGTGTACATGCGCCAGCGCATGTAGGATCGAGGGGGGAGTGGGAGGAAGGGTGGTTGCCGGTACCAACGGCGCGCGCGGAACGCCCATGCCGTACGCAGCAGGTCGAGCGCAAGCCTGGGGTTCATGGCCGCCCGCACGGCGAGCCGAAGCGTGAGCGCGAGCCAACTCACCGGCAGACCAGCATCGGAAAGTGAAAGTCGTGCATCACCGTCGCGTCGGATTCGTCCTCCTGCGTATGGCCGTCGCGGTCACCGCCGCCTGCCCGCTCTCGAACTTACTTGTATATTGGCTCGCATGTCAGTTGCTAGGTCCGCGTCCACCCACCGCCTCGCCCACTACCGCGCCGAGTTTCCGATCTTCGAACGGCAAACGTACCTCAACACCTGCTCGCTCGGAGCTCTCTCTCGTCGCTCGCGCGAGCTGGTTGGCATGTTTCTGGATGAGTGGGACGGTCGCGGAGCCTCTGCGTGGTACGACGTATGGTGGGAGCGACTCTCGGCACTCCGGCACCGGTATGCCGCGGTGATCGGTGCTACACCCGAGGAGATTGCCCTTCACGCCTCAATCTCCACAGCGACAGCCGTACTGGCCGGTGCACTGGACTACACGCGCAGGCCGAAGGTGGTCACGACGGCGTTGGACTTTCCAACCGTGGCGTATCAATGGCTCGCCAGGGCGGCATCCGGTGTCGAGTTGATGGTCATCGAGAGTCCCGATGGTATCTCGGTCCCCGTCGAGCGAATCGTCGATGCCATCGACGACCGCACCGCGCTCGTAGCGACTTCGCACGTGTATTTCACGACGGGCGCGATTCAGGACATTCGCACGCTGGCCGACGCAGCGCACGCGGTCGGCGCCCTGTGTTACGTCGACGCCTACCAGAGTGTCGGTCAGATCCCGTTTGATGTCCACGCGACCGGTGTGGACTTTCTGTCTGCCGGCGGCCTCAAGTGGCTTCTGGGCGGTCCGGGCATCGTGTTCCTGTACGTACGCGACGATCTCATCGAGCGGTTCCAGCCGTCCGTGACTGGGTGGTTTGCGCACGCTCGGCAGTTCGACTTCGATCCTTCCAGGATTGTGTGGCACGACGACGCGCGGCGGTTCGAACAGGGCACACCCGCACTCGCGGCTGTCTTTGCGCAACTCGGTGGACTCGACGTCGTCCTCGAAATCGGTGTCCGGGAGATCCGGGCAGTCACCCGTGAACTCGCCGACGATCTCATCGCTCGCTCCCGCGCCGCGGGCTTCGAGCCCCGAGTGGCAGCAAACCCGGCGGCGAGATCGGCCATCGTCACGCTGCCCCACGAC
>JBDHDN010000089.1:0-10824 GCA_039591485.1 Gemmatimonadota bacterium | reverse complement strand
CGTATTCTTCCACGCAACCATGGGTGCGACGCTCAGCTATACGGCCTTCTTGCCCGATGAACGCGTCGTTCCCCTCTCCCCGGATCTGATCACCATGACGTGGCTTCCGGATGGCCTGATGGGACCCTATCTGGGAGTCGCGGTGCTGTATTGGGTGCTTGCGATCCATGTGCTTCGCGGTGGCTTCGGCGGCCTCGGTACCCCGCCTGCGTTCGAGCATCCAATCGAGGAGCGGTAGGAACCGGGAGGCACTGCCGAGGCTGCGAAGCGCGTGGGCGACGGGAGAGCGGAGTGTCTGGTTGAGCCGCTCGCGGCGCACTCCCACCTGCTCGGCCTCGGTGTGAAGCCAGAGTCCCGGTGCTCCGGTCACCTTCAGAATCGTGTCGACGCTCGGCGTCCGTTCGCTAGACCGGCGTCGCCGTTTCCTCCGGTTCGTCGGGAACACTCGACCCTCGGGCAAGCAGCCGCTCGGCGAAGTCCAGGCGGTCATGCAGTTCCTCGATGCGGCGATCGTGTTCGGCCATCAGATCGCCGAGTCGCAGGAGCTCGTCCTGCACGTCCAGGAGCGGACTGTCGCCGGCTCGCCCGCGCAATCGCTCGATCAGCGCACGGCCCAACGGCGTGTACGAGACGGCAAGCGTGGCGATCGGTCCCAAGACGAACACGACCCACAGATGTTCCATATCGACTCGCTTCCGTGCGTGCTGGTGATGTCCACGGTCTCTACGGTCTTCTCAACCTGGGGTTTCGGACACGACCGCGTAAGGTAGGGAAGAGACGACGGGAAGGACGGGAGAGACGACGGGAAGGACGGGAAGGGCCGCACACTCGGGTCACGTTTCACCCTTCACGACCCCTCGCCCCTCGAGGATGCGGTCTACGGCCGCACCAATCTCCCTCGCCGCATCGAGTCGTGCCGAAACGCTGTCGACGGTGGCCGTGCCGGCGCGGAGGCGCTCGAGCTCGCGCAGGACCGCCTCGAGCGCGGCCGAGCCGTCGGTGAGGCACCGCTCGGCGGCATCTCGCTGCTCGAGGAGTTGGGATCGCCGGCCGTCGCGTAGCGCGGGGTCGGTGGTGAGCTGCGCGATCCACGTCTGAAGCCCCCTGCCCCGCATGTCGAGCTTGAGCAGCGCGTGCGGGAGATCCTCGAGCTGCTGTCGCACGTCGTCCGGCATGTCTGCGATGAGCCGCTGGGCCGCCGCGGCCGCCGCCGACTCGGTGAAGGGTGAGTCGGGGGGTGGCGCGAGGGCCGGCTGTCTGAGTCGAAGGCCGGCGATGCGGGCCGTCCACTTGCCCACCCGGCTCCGCCAGAATCTGAGCCAGCGCGTCCCCGTCACGCCCTGGCGCCGCCGGTGGCGCTGCGCGCCGACGGCGCCGCCGGCAATGGCGGCGATGGCACCGCCCGTCATGGCGCCGATCACGAGGCCCGTCGGCAGACCGCCGACCAGCATTCCTGCCTCGGCGCCTGCGCCGAAGAGTGCCAACCCCGCGTAGGCGGTCCAGCGCGCCACGCGCTCGACGGCACTCGCGCGCTTGCCGAACTGGTAGGCCAGGACCTCGCGCTGCCGGTCCACGTCGTGCTTCAGTGCCCGCACGATGTCGTCTGGGGTGTGGCCGGCCCGGAGTACTCGGCGCGTGAGCGGGAGCATCAGTGCCACGGGCAGCGCAAGTGCGACAGCGACGAGGCCACCCATGACGCCGGCCGCCTGAACGCGGCCGGAGGCGAGTGCGCCGAGCGCGCCAATGGTCAGCAGCACACCGAGCGGGGCGAGCCCGGAGAGGACCCGCGAGCGGTGGCGCAGCCGGAGCACGAACGCCTCGAGCGGCACGGACAGCTCGTCGCGCGCCTTCAGTGACGTGTCCAGCGCATCCGCCAGCTCACCCGCGGTTTGGAAGCGGTGCTCCGGATCCTTGGCGAGGCAGCGCTTCACTGCGTCGGCGAGGGCTTGCTCGAGTGCGCTCCCTCCTGCCGGGAGCCTGGGTGCCGGTTGTGCGACGTGGAGAGTGAGGATCTCGGCCGCGGTGGTGCCGGTGAACGGGAGGCGTGCCGTGGCCAGGTAGTAGCCCAGGACACCCAGCGCGTAGAGGTCGCTCCGCTCGCTCGCGGCGGCACCCCGCACCTGTTCAGGGCTCAGGTACGGCACCGTGCCGGCGATCTCACCGTCGCCGGCCGCATCGTCGCTGCGCACGTGGGCGATCCCGAAGTCCATCACGAGCACCCGCTCGCTCTCCGCTTCGACGATCACGTTCTCGGCCTTGAGGTCGCGGTGGATCACGCCTGCTTTGTGCGCGTCGTCCACGGCGCGGGCGATGTCGCGGAGCACGCGTGCCACCTCTTGCGGCGGGAGCGGGCCGCGCGTGCGTACCCGATGCGCCAGCGTCTCGCCGTTTCCCACCGCCATGGTGAAGAACACGAATTCGCCCGCGCTGTCCACGGCAAAGATCGGCAGGATGTTGGGGTGCGAGAGGCGGGCGGCGGTCTTGGCCTCACGGACGAACCGCTCGCGCCACTCGGGCTGGACCGCCAACTCCGGCGGCAGGAGCTTGAGGGCCACCGGGCGGTCGAGCGCCACCTCGTGTGCGAGGTACACGATCCCCATGCCGCCGCGGCCGAGCTCACGCTGGACGTCGTACCGGCCGCGCAGGGCGTCGCGCAACGGGACGAGCGGGTCGGCCGTGGAGTGGGGCTCGGGCATCACAGAATCAGGCGCTTGGGGCGGGTGGGGTCAACATGGCCTGAGCAGGACCGCGCACGCTGTGGCCAGCGGAGAGCGGTGCTCTCTGTGGTCCCGACGCTGAAGCGTCGGCTCGGCGCTCCAGCGGCACGTCATCAATCACGCTTCAATCCCTGACCTTCAGGGCACGTCGCCGCAGGCGCCGAGCGGCGGCTTGAGCCGCCGAACTACCATCACAGCGCGGCCACCCTAGCGGGCCACCACTTCGTCGAAATGGTCGACCAGCCAGATCTCGTCGATCGCTCCACCGTCCGTGAATGTGAGTGTGTCCGCTCCCGGATGAAGACTGAAATACCGGGCTCCGAACCACTCGTCTCCGTAGGGAATGGACACGCTTCCCAACCTGCGGGGGACGCCGGTGGACAGTGGGATTGCCCAGAAGACCGACTCACGAGGGCGTTCGTTGACCAGCCACTCGTTGTTCATGCTCGTGGTAACGATTTCCCTGCTGTCCCGCGTCCATTCATTGAAGGAGAGATACGGCACTCCGAGGTCGAAGTAGACGTTCGCCGAGCGCGTGAGCTCGCGCATCTCACCGATCTCCAGATCGAGAATCCAGAGCGCCCTGCCGTCGTCGGGCGCAGTGCGCGGGAGCGTCACGTAGCGACCGTCGGGAGACAAGTGGTTGGAGAAGGTGAGGAACGAACCGACGACGCCCCGCCAGACCTCCGTTGCGGACCCGGTGGCGACATCATGCCGACGGACCGACAACATCTCTCCATCGTCGGCGCGACGTGATACCCCGTACACGACGGTGTGCCCCTCCGGGAGCCACCCGAACGCGCCGATCCGTTCGCCCTCGGCGCCCTCGACCAGCCACCCGTGCTCCCCGTTCACTACGTCGAACAGGTACACGCCCTGCCGATACCGCATGGTGAACATCAGATAGCGGCCGTCCGGCGACCACGTCGGCGGCATGTACCAATCGCCAATCCACTCGGTCGGCACGTCGAGAAACCGGTCCGTCCTCGTGGCGAGATCCCGGATGCCGGGAGCCCAGCTCGGCACCCCGGGCAGAACCCCGCGCGTCACGAACGCCATCTGGGACCCATCCGGCGACACGTTGCCCCCACGTCGCGTGAGGCTGTCGCCGACGGTTCTCCACGGTGCACCGATCAGTTCGTGGGTGGTGGGATCGATCCGGATGGACCACAGGTCGTCCGTCTTCCCGACGTGCTGCGCGATCAGCATCCCGCCTGGGGTCATGGCCTTTGCCACCACCGAGGTATTGAGGTGTGGCGCACGGACGAGCCGTCGAGGCACGCCGTCCGCCCGGCCGTCGCGCACGTCGACGATCCACAGATCTCCCGTGAACGATTCCGCTTCACCCCGATCGTTCGTGAAGAGCACCGAGCGACCGTCGGGCGTCCAGCGTGGTGCCCGCTGCTCGCTGGGCAGCTGCACGAGCGGCGCACGCCACGAGCCGTCCGTGGCCGCGACGTAGAGATCTCCCTCGTCGTCCGGGTGGTCGGCGGGAGCTGCCATGTACGCAACGAAGCGCCCGTCGGGAGAGGCAGCGGGCCAGCGAACGGAGCCGTGCACGTCGCCGGGAGACGCGACGACCACGCGCTCCTGCGTCGCCAGCGACACGCCGAGGAGCGCCCCCTGGCGCGTGGCCACGAGCACACCGGTGCCATCGGCGAACCAGGCCAGTGGCTGAGTCCAGCTGGTGTCGCTGAGCAGGTGCCGCGGTTCGCCCGTTGCAGCCGAGACGATGTGCACGACGCCCCCGCGCTCGCCGAACGCCACGAGGCTGCCGTCCGGAGAGATGACCGGCGGGGATACGGCGCGCTTCCCGGGCCAGGCAGGTTCAACCACTACGCGGTGGACACGGTCCCAGGTCACACCCGCATGGTCTTTGGAGGTCTCGATCCGGACGAGCCCGACATCGTGCGCCACATAGACAAAGGCGCCGTTGGTCGACGCCTGGCCCGGGCAGCCGACGCAGAGCCGGCGCCCGCCGAGCTCCTCGAGGGTCGGAGCCACACCGTCGCCCTGCAGCGGCGCACCGCGACCGTCGGCCGTCGCCTGCGACCAGAGCACCGGCATGAGCGCCACTGCCGCCACGCTTGCCAGCATCTTCCCGGCAGACATGGGACCTCCCGCCTGAGATCCGCCAAAGTGCGACATGGCGAGGTGAGGCGCAACGGGAGGGCAGGTTCCGACGCTGAAGCGTCGGCTCGAGCCGCCGAATCACACGACACGTCGGAAATGACGCTCGAGTCACCTGGAGTCCCGACGCTGAAGCGTCGGCTCGGCGCTGCGCGACGCGTCATGAATGACGCTTTCATCACTTGCCCTTCAGGGCATGTCGCCGTGGTCCCGACGCTGAAGCGGCGGCTCGGCGCTGCGCGACGCGTCATGAATGACGCTTCGATCACTTGCCCTTCAGGGCATGTCGCCGTGGTCCCGACGCTGAAGCGGCGGCTCGGCGCTGCGCGGCGCGTCATGAATGACGCTTCGATCACTTGCCCTTCAGGGCATGCCGCCGGAGGCGCCGAGCGGCGGCTTGAGCCGCCGAACCACGCGACGCGTCATGAATGACGCCACGATTCACTTGCCCTTTAGGGCATGCCGCCGGAGGCGCCGAGCGGCGGCTTGAGCCGCCGAATCACGCGACGCGTCATGAATGACGCCACGATCACTTGCCCTTTAGGGCATGCCGAGCGTGAGAGCACACGGCATCGTGGGGGGGAAGTCCAGGTGTGGTGGTGAAAGAGACGGTGGCGACTTCGGGGCGCGGTTCCCTGGTTGCGCTCCACTCAGTCCGTCTCGGAACCCAACCGATCCAGGGTTTCCGCCACGGCAGACGCGAGGCCTGCGTTCCCCAAGGCCTGCGCGGCGCGGCGCCGGACGTCGAGGCTCCAGCGGAGATACAAGGGGTAGATGACCGGCGCGGGCGCTGCGAGATTGGCGGCCAATGCGAACGCCTGCCCGGGGAGCCCGGCCGCCAGCCGCAACTCGGCGAGGGTCAACCGCTCCCAACCCAGCGACATCCACGGGCGCCACGCGATGGCGGAGATGCCGCCCGCGGGATCCAGCGTGGACAGCAGGCGCGTCGCGACCACCGTGTCGGCTCGGGCCAGCGCCGCATGGGCCGCGACGCTGTGCGCCAGGAGCTGCAGTTCCCGCACGGATTCCGGCAGCCGATCACCTGCGCCTTCCGCCGCGGCACGCGTCACCGCCTCGCGTGCGCGCGCCGCGAGCGTGTCGGCGATCCGGTCAGCTTCGAGCGGATCGCCGTACGCAGCCTCCCAGGTGCCCAGGAACCAGAGCCGGTTACTCGCGATCGAGCCCACCTCGAACTCCGCCCGAAACCCCGCTGCGGCGGCCCGGGCCTCGTCCGCGAACGGCAGCCCCGCCAGCGCGTCGAGCACGTACAGCATGCCTGCCTGCGCGTGCATGTCGCTGCCCTGCACGTCCGTCAAGAGCGTGCGGAGTGCCGGGATCCGGCCCTGTGCGGCCAGTACGCCCTGCAACCCCACCAGACCGAAGAACCGCGTACCCCTCGACGCCGCACCCTCACCCCACACCGCCCCGAACGCCGCCGCCGCACACGGGAGTTGTGCTCCCCCTGCCGCGAGCCCGTAGCCGGCGTTCAGCACGGCCTGCGCATGGGCGGCGGCCTCTCGAGACCAGTCAACCGCCCCTGGCCTCTCGCGCACACACCGCACCATCAGCTCGGCCATGGTGATCTGCACCGTGTCCGTCGTGGATGCGCGGAACTGCACAAGCAGTGACTCGGCCCGGGGCACCGCACTGTCGCGCGCGGCGAGCTCGACGAGATGCAGCAGGATCGGACTGAAGCCCGGGTCCAACGCGTGCGCCCGGAGGAACGCGTCTTCGGCAAGGGAGTCCAGTGGCGACGCCCGCGACAACAGATGCGTGTACACGTCCCCGACGACCTGCCACGGCCACGCCCAGCTGGAGTCCAACGCCATGGCCCGCCGCAACCGCGCGACCGCCGAGTCCGCGCGGCCCGAGAGGTAGTGGGCGAGGCCGCGCGCGTATTCGTCGTAGCGCACACCGGACCACGTCGCGCGCTCGAGTGCCGGCAGGAACAGCACCGCTCCCCACTCGGGCCGGTGCGCCCAGATGGTGGCCTCCGCCCCTCTGAGTGCCGCGATCCCGAGCAGCGTGTCCGCATCCAACGCGTCGGCGAAATGGGTGGCCGCGGAATCGTACTCGGCCCGGCGGAAGTGCGCTTCACCTTCGAAGAAGTGTCCGACCGCTGCCAGGTCGCGATCGACGATGGCGGAAAAATCAACCGGCCCACCGGTCGGGATCAGATACGGCACGAGCTCCGATGCCGCGCGCACCCCCGCCCGCCACGTCTCGTTGACGGGGACCGACCACCGTGGAGTCCGCTCGACGACGGAGTCTCCGCGGATGTCAAACAGGGTCAGCATCACCTCCGCCGAGTCGCCGTGCGGCACCACATTGCCGGCAATGAAGAAACCGGCGCCGCGGGCCCGAGCGTCCTCTCGGCCGGCCTCGAGCATCGGCCCCGCGACCGGCGGCGGTACCCCACCCTCCAGCACTCGGAGATTCCCCAACCCGTCGAGGGCGTAGACGATCATCGCGGCAATGTTCGCCCCTTGCCCACCCCCGTCCCCACCGTCAGCCAGTGCATACACCATCACCCGTCGCGGATCGAGGTCGGCCGGCGCGAACACGCCGAGCCGCCACAGGCCCGCCACGGCAAGCACGACCACGAGCGCAGCCAGGATCAGGCCCCGCGCGCGTCGCCGCCGCATCGGCACCGCCTCGCCGGTCGCGCGCGCGCGGATGGCATCCCGGAGCTCGGTCGCGGTCGCAAACCGGTCGGCCGGGACCTTCGCGAGGCAACGCCGCACCACGTGCACCACGAAATCCGGCAGGTCCGGCCGCACGATCTCGATCGACGGAACCCGCTCCTGCGCCTGGCGCGCGAGGACCGCCTGCGGCGTCGCACCGCCGAACGGCGGATCCCCGGAAAGCATCTCGTAGAGCACGCACCCGAGCGAGTAGAGATCGGCACGCTCGTCGACCGTGCGACTCCCGCTCGCCTGCTCCGGACTCGTGTACGCGGGAGTCCCGACGGCGATCCCCGTCTCCGTCAACCGCTCCCCGCCCGCTTTCGTCACCGCCGTCGCGATCCCGAAATCGGCGATCACCGCGTGGCCGTCCGACAGCAGGATGTTCTCCGGCTTGATGTCGCGGTGGATGACCCCGTGGGTGTGGGCGTAGCCCAGCCCATCGGCCACCTCTTGGGTGATCCGCAGCGCCTCGTCGAGCGGCAGCTGCCCTTCTCTCGTGAGACGATCACGCAGGGACTCGCCCTCGACGTAGGGCATCGTGTACCACAGCACCCCGTCGGTCTGCCCCGAGTCGTGGAGCGGGAGGATGTGGGGATGATTCAGCTGGGCGGCAAGCTGGATCTCGCGGAGAAACCGCTCGCCCCCCAACGACTGGGCCAGCTCGGGCCGCAGCACCTTGAGCGCCACCTTGCGCTGGTGCCGGCGGTCCTCGGCGAGATACACGACGGCCATGCCGCCACGGCCGAGCTCGCGCTCGATGGTGTAGCGATCGACGAGGGCGACGCGGAGGCGGTCGGAGAGGTCGGAAACCACCCACCCTCCTGTGCTGATCTCCGGCTAGAATAGGGTACGTGACCGTGGGAGGCCAGAGGACGGGCGCCAGCACGGGGCAGCGGTCTCATCCGGAGTGGCACGTCGGTTCCGACGCTGAAGCGTCGACTCGAGCCACTGGAGTCCCGACGCTCAAGCGTCGGCTCGGCGCTGCGCGACGCGTCATCAATGACGCTTCGATTCATTGCCCTTCAGGGCATGTCGCCCAAGGCGCCGAGCGGCGGCTTGAGCCGCCGAAGCACGCGACGCGTCATCAATGACGCTTCGATTCATTGCCCTTCAGGGCATGCCGCCCAAGGCGCCGAGCGGCGGCTTGAGCCGCCGAATCGCCCGTGTGATGTTTCGGGCACGGCACCAAGACCAGGCGCGGACTCGGAACGGACGGCTCCGGAGGCACCTCCGATGAGCGAGGAGTGGTTCGGCGCATACGACGGGCAGAGCACCGACGACCTGCTGGCCCTCGGGGGCACGTACCGCATCGATTCCCTCGTGGCCGCGTTCGCGGAAGCCATCCAGCAACAGGCGGCAGCGCGGCCGCTCTCGAGCGAAGAGCGGTACGTCCTGGCGATCGAGGCACTCGAGCGCGAGGTCAACAGCGGCGGGTACGGCCAGTTCTTGCTCAGCGCGTCCCACGAGCTCCTCGACGTGATCGGACCGGCGCTGCTGGCCATCGACTGCCCCAAGGTCGCGGCGATCACGCGAGAGGCGATCGCGGCGCTCGGCATCGAGGGGGACGTGACCGGGGAACGCGCCGAGGTGATCGTGCTGTCCGATGACGACGCGATTCGCGAGGCCCTCGAGCGGTGCGACGGTCGCTTCTCCGAGCACGACGAGCCCATCGCGGACCGGCTGTTCGCCTGGATCAAGCGGCATCGCTCGTCCGTGCGCATCGGGCGGGCGTCGTGACGCCGTGGGAGGGCCTTCGGCCCTGGGTGGGGTCGGCATTGCTCGCGGTGAGCGGGTTCATGCTGCTCGGCTTCTTCAGGGCCGATCTCTCGGCGTCGGTGGCGGTGCAGCTGGCCACGCTGGTGGTCGCCGTCGGTATCCCCGGTGGCGCCGGGGTGGCGCTCTTGGCGCAGCACGTGGGCGCCGGGAAGCGGCGGGCCGGTCGCCGGGCGCAACTGATCCGGCAGACGCAAGAAGCCGAGCTGCTGCGGTTGGCCGGAGACCACGGTGGCCGCTTGACGGTCGTGGAGGTCGTCCGCGAGCTGGCCATGACCCACCCCGAGGCCGAGCGCCTGCTCCGCTCCCTGGTGGAGCGCGGCGTCGCCGACGTCGAGGTGACCGAGCAGGGACTCCTGGTGTACGCCGTTCCCGACATCCAACTCCTCGACGGCAAGGCAACGAGCAGAGGCGTGCTGGATGACTGACGACCGTGTCCGGCTGCCGTGTCCGACCTGCCTCGGCGTGATGATGGAGAAGCTCAAGCCGGTGCGGGATCGCGAACTGGTGCTGGACTACTGCCGCCGCTGCGGCGGCGTGTGGTTCGACGCCGGCGAGGTGGGGGCGCTCAGGGAGGCGCGACCCAAGGGACTGGGGAGCATCGTCGAGCTGCGCGACACGGCGTTCCGCATGCCGTGCCACTCGTGCCACGCGGTGATGAGCCGTGATGCCCCGTCGTGCACCGCGTGCGGGTGGCGTAACCGGTTGGACTGTCCCGGCTGCCAGCGACCGCTCGAGCGGATCGAGCGCGACGGCCTGGCGCTCGACGCCTGTCGGTCGTGCCGAGGCGTCTGGTTCGACAACCACGAGCTGGCCCAGGTGTGGAACCTGGAGGTCCGCCGGACCGTGCCGGCCAGGCGGGAGACCGACGGGTCGGTGGTGGTGGCCGACTACTTCCTGCTCGATGCCGTGCTGTGGGCTCCGGACCTGTTCTTCCTCGCGGCACACGGCATCGTGCACGGGGCGGGGGCGATCGCCGACGCGAGCGCGGGGGTCGCGGCCGGTGGGCTGTCCGGTGTCGCCGAGGCCGCCGGAGCAGCCGTCGAGGCGACATCGGAGGCCGCGGGTTCCGTCTTCGAGGTGATCGCCGAGATCATCGGCGGCCTGTTCTGACCTTCACCCGAGCCGATCGGCCGGGTTCCGACGCTGAAGCGGCGGCTCGGCGCTCCGCGGCGCGTCTTGAACGACGCGGCTTCACCCTTCACTCGTCACCCTTCACTCGTCACCCCTCAGAACGCAGCGGCCCTCAGTTGGCATCGGACAAAACGAGTAGCGCTGTCAGGTTTGGGCTGGGCGCACGAGCCCCCCTCGAACCCGATGGGGCTTAAGACCTGGACGAAAACCGGCATGATGTCGGGCGTTCGCGGGCTTCCCAGCGCTCAACCAGCATCAATCAGTCGGGCGCCTACCTCCCGACTCCGACCGCCGTGAGAAACTGCTCGCTCCACATCGGCAAGGGCTCGGCATCACCGCGGGGATGCGCACGGGCGACATCGTTGTACGCCGCCAACAGGACG
>JBDHDN010000088.1:0-11328 GCA_039591485.1 Gemmatimonadota bacterium | reverse complement strand
CTGAGGTATGTCGTGTCGGCAGGCGATGCCTGGACTCCGGTCGTTAGTAGCAATATTGCGATAACCATATTTCGGTGCCCGAAAAAAAGCCTCGTCGTTGGGTTACATGTCGCAGTGCCGAATGCAGTGCAGGATGTGGTGCACCTTCGGCTCGACAATTCGATAGAACACGTGGTTCCCCGCTCGCCTCGCAGCGACGATGTCGCAGCCCCGCATCTTCGCGAGGTGCTGTGAGACGATGGCCTGAGGCAGGTCGAGGACGTCCTGGATCTCGCTCACCGTTGCCTCGGCATGCTCCAGGACCTCGACGATCTTCAACCGCTCGGCGTGACCGAGCAGTTTGATGATGTCGGCGGCGCGCGCGAGCGTCTCGGGCCCGATGGACCGCACCAGTGGCGTCGTGGTCTTCGGAGGGGAGGGGCGGTCCCATATGGATCACGCTGCACGCCTGCCTGGCACCGCGGCCGGTAGTCTGCCGCAGCCCCCGGAGCTAACTTGGCTTCTGACGGGGAATTGGCCGTGTCGACAGGTGTGAGGCATGTATCGTATCCTTCCGCTCATAACCGCAGCGCTCGCTGCGACGACCTCCGCAGCTGCCTCGCAGCAAATACCGTCGGACCAGTACCTCCGCTACCTCCCGCTGGAGTATCCGCGGGCCTCCCTGCAGACGGAGGCGAGTGCCCGGCTCCAGCTGTTCGGAGACCGCACGGATCCTGCGTACCGTGACGAGGCGCCGCGAGATGGCATCGACGACCGTCGGCATGAGGTGCTGCTGACCCTGGCCGAGCGGTTTGCGCCGTACATGGTGCTGAACTCGTACGCGATCCCGATGGACTTCCGGAAATTCATGCAGCGGAGTGGCTCCTACCCGCTGCACATCGATACGTGGAACAGTGCGGCGCCTGGCAGCGAGGTCGTGCGCCGGGAGAGCATCGACTGGAACCGGCTGGCGGAGGCGCCCTGTCAGGAGCCGTTGCCGCCCCCGGGCACACCGCCGGCAGATCCGGCCCAGATGGGACTGTCCGACGACTGTCTGCTGCGGCAGTTGATCCTCGACTACCATCCGGATCGCCCGGCAAGCGCGTTCGAGCGCGCCCAGGCCTTCCCGCCGGAACGGAACGAGCTCCGGGTGATGTACTTCGAGTTCCCAGGGCATTCCGCCGCCGATTGGAAGGCGGAGTACGAGGACCCCCTGTCCGGTGCGATCCGCGAGGAGTACCGCGAGTTCCTCGGCGCCTTCGTGCACCCGTTCCTCGCCGAGGTACCGACTTGCTCGGGTGGCGTGGGATACGAGCTCGTACTGCAGTACTGGCTGTTCTACCCGTTCAACGACGGGGGCAACAACCACGTCGGCGATTGGGAGCATGTCAACGTGGTGGTGGCGCCGAGCGACCAGGTGACGTGCGGGCTGGAGGAGTCGGTGATGCAGGGAGTGCTGAGCGGCACGGGGCTCGACTCCTCCGGAGACGATCGGCTGGTGGTCCGGCGGGTCGAGTACTACTACCACGGCAAGGTGTTCGTGCTGGACTACGCGAGCCCCAACGTGTACGAGCCCCGGGATCGCTGGGAAGCTGCCGTGGCGCAGCGCCTGCGGGATCGCGCCGGGGAGGACTGGTTCTGGGAGGAGATCCGTCGCCGAGCGTATCGAGACGCTGACGAAACCGCGATCAACACCCATCCCGTGGTGTTCATCGGTGCGGACAACAAGGGGACCGACCAGGTGCTCTCGCCGCCCGGAGGTGCCAACCGCGACTCGCACGGCTCGTTCCCGTTCCCCGGGCTTTACAAGAACATCGGACCGGCAGGAGCGGCCGAAGAGATCCGGGCCACGTTCGACCACCAGGAGTTCTTCGCGCTCCCCGCGGATGAGCAGACGGCTCGACTGTCCCGCTTCAAGCGCGGCAGCGCCGTCTCGCTGGCCGATCGACACCGCCTCGTCGTGGTCCCCGATCACGAGCGCGTCAGCGATCTGGCCTTGCTCGATGCGGGGGTCAGGAGGGATTGGGCCTGGCTCTTCCTCCCGCTCCGGTTCGGCTATCCGGCCGTGGAGTCCCCGTTCGCCGGCGTCGTGCCCCACGTGGAGACGGGCAACCTCTCCGTCGTGGCGCCCCCGTTCAACAGCGGGTGGAACCGCACCGGTGTGACCAACCACTACGCACTGTACGACCCGCACAAGGTGCCGCGGTTCTTCCCCACGGACTGGCAGGACGAGTTGGTGAACAGCTACGGTTGGCTGAACCTGACGCTGCCAACGATCAGCCTGCTGCCCCCGTTCGATCTCATCTGGCGGGGCCTCCTCGCGCCGCTCCGGCTTCCGCTGGAGGCAAGCCACCCCAAGTTCCTTCCCCAGGAGGACATCCCCTTCCGGTTCTTCGGGGTCGGCGCCGGTGCGACCGTACACCACATCACGCCGGACTACCTCGACCTGGTCTACAACAATGTGCAGTTCAATCCACTGCTCGTTGCGCTGCTGGAGTACCTCATCGAGAACGAGATTCCGCCCGACGCGGTGGCTCTGCCGTCAGAAGACTTCGCTGAAGACGCGTGGTCGGCGCAGTATCAGGTCGCGTTCTTCGTCGGCAAGCGCTTCACCAGCGAGAACACCCTGCGCCACTCGCGCAGCGCGCTCGGCTCCGACCAGCGGATCGCCGGCGTGGAGGAACCGCTGCCGATTCGTGGGGACCTGAACATGTGGGAATACGCCGGCAGTCTCAGGTACAACATCGCGACGGGCGCGCTGCAGCCGTACTTGAAGGCCGGCTACGGCCTCAGTTGGTATCGCATCGAGAATCTGACGGTGGACGGAGAACTGCTGCCGGAGCCGAACTCACCGTGGATCCGGCAGCCGTCGGTGTTCCCGTTCGACAATCTCCTGCCGAACACGTGGCACCTCGGGGCCGGGCTGGAGCTGCTGGCCATCAGGAGCCAGATGCCGTCGCTACCCGGCGGTCTCGATCTGAGTCTCAAACTGGATTGGGCGATGTTCACCCACGACCTGGGGGTACGGCTGGAAGACCTGCCGCTGCGAGAGCTCATCGACTTGGGGACCGCGGTAGAGGATCTACCCCAGAAGCGGCGGATGTGGCGTAATGCGGGCGCCCTGATGCTCACGATAAGCTTCTGACGCCCACGGGGTGACGGATGCGCGACCCGCGCATCCGTCACCCCGCTCCTCCGCCTACCCGCCCAACCGCGTTTCCGTTTATCCGTCAGACATCCAGGTTCCGCACGTACTTCGCGTTTTCCTCGATGAACGCCCTGCGCGGCTCGACTTCGTCGCCCATCAACGTCTCGAACAGCGTGGTCGCCTCCACCGCATCCTCGAGCTCGACCCGAAGCACGGTGCGGGTGGCGGGATCCATGGTCGTGCGCCACAGTTGCTCCGGGTTCATCTCGCCGAGGCCCTTGTAGCGCTGGGTCGCGACCGAGCCCTTGCCGCTCCCGTTGGTCAGGCGCTTCAGGTACTGCTCGCGCTCGGCGTCGTCGTAGGCGTAGAACTCCTCCTTGCCCTTGGCCACGCGGTACAACGGGGGCTGCGCGATGTACACGTATCCCGCCTCGATGAGGGGGCGCATCTCCTTATAGAAGAACGTCAGCAACAGCGTGCGGATGTGCGCGCCGTCGACGTCCGCGTCCGTCATGATGATGATCTTGTGGTACCGGGCCTCGTCGAGTTTGAACTCGTCCTCGCCGAATCCCGTGCCGATGGCGGTGACGATGGCCCGGATCTCCTCGTTGGAGAGCACCTTGTCCACGCGCGCCTTCTGCACGTTGAGGATCTTGCCTCGAAGCGGCAGGATGGCCTGGAACGAGCGGTCGCGCCCCTGTTTGGCTGATCCACCGGCGGAATCGCCCTCCACGATGTACAGCTCGCACATCGTGGGATCGGTGAGCGAGCAGTCGGCGAGTTTTCCCGGGAGCACGCCGCTCTCGAGCGCGCTCTTCTTCCGCACCAACTCGCGTGCCTTCCGCGCCGCCTCGCGCGCCCGGGCGGCGCTGAGCGCCTTGTCGATCACCGCCCGCGCGGCCGACGGCGTCTCCAGCAGCCAGTTGCCGAGCTGCTCGTAGACGACGGTCCGGACGACGCCCTCGACTTCGGAGTTGCCGAGCTTGGTCTTGGTCTGTCCCTCGAACTGCGGCTCCCGGACCTTGACATGGAGCACCGCGGTGAGCCCCTCGCGGACGTCATCACCGCTCAAGGAGACGGTGTCCTTCTTGAACAGCCCCTTGGTCTTGGCCACCTCGTTCAGGCACCGCGTCAGCGCGGCCTTGAACCCGGTGAGATGCGTTCCGCCCTCGTGCGTGTTGATGTTGTTGACGAACGAGAACGTGTTCTCCTGATAGCCGCTGTCCCACTGCATGGCGATGTCGATCTCGACGTCGTCCTTGCTGGTGGTGAAGTGGAACGGCTTGTTGTACAGTGCCTTGCGATTGCCGCGCAGGAACTCGACGAACTCCGCGATGCCCTTCTTGTAGAGGAACATCTCCTGCCGCGGCTCGTCCCCCCGCTCATCGGTGAACGCCAGCTGGATGCCGGAATTGAGGAACGCCAATTCCCGTAGTCGGTTCGCGATCGTGGAGTAGTCGAAGTTGAGCTCGACGAAGATCTCGGGATCGGGCCGGAACGTCACCTTCGTGCCCGTGCGCTTGGTCTTGCCGATCGTCTCGAGCGGCCGCGTCGTCTTGCCACGCTCGAAGGACATGTGGTGCTCGCTGTCGTCCCGGTAGACCCAAACGTCGAGCCGCTCGGACAGCGCGTTTACGACCGACACGCCCACGCCGTGCAGACCGCCCGAGACTTTGTACGTGTTCTTGTCGAACTTGCCGCCGGCGTGCAGCATCGTCATCGCAACTTCGACGCCCGGCTTGCGCTCCGTCTTGTGCATGTCCACCGGGATGCCGCGTCCGTCGTCCTCTACCGTGACGGTGCCGTCGTGATGCAGGGTGACGTCGATCTTCTTGCAGTACCCGGCCATCGCCTCGTCGATGGCGTTGTCGACGACCTCGTACACGAGGTGATGGAGGCCGCGCGCACCGGTCGAACCGATGTACATGCCTGGTCGGCGCCTGACGGCCTCGAGCCCCTTGAGGACTTGGATGCTATCTGAGCTGTAGCTGCTGTGGTCGATGCGCTTCGCCATGGTCCCGGAGGTGTCGCGAGAACGAAAAACGGGGGCCAACCGCGTGACCCCCGAGGGTCCTTCAAATATACCCAGTCAGCGGGGCGAAAGCAATCGCCATGAGTCCCGCTAAGTGGTTGCTAAAAGGCAGGTTAGCGCAGGGCTCCTCCGCGGCGAGCGAGCTGCGGCGCCTGCACTCTCAGCCCTCCACGCGCCACACGATACGGCGGACCTTCTTGCCCCGCCGTCCAAGCTTCCGCAGAATCTCGGGCGACATGAGTTGCAGCTCCTGCATCCAGGCCGCCGACGCCACCCCGACGAATAGCTTGCCATCCTGCGTCACCGCATGGGGTGTCGTGACGGCGGCGATCTGCGGGCCCACGAGCTCTGCCCATTCCTGAATCACGCTCGCCTGGTCCACGCGCCGCTTGATGCCGGCCTTGCGCAGGTAGGCCTTCAGCGCCTCATCCATAGGGGTTGCCGGAGGGGGCTTCTTATCTGGCAAGCGTTCCACTCCTCATCTGCCACCGGGGGAGGTCCAGCAGCGCCTCCGGAACTTCCGATTCCCGCGGGGCTGCAACGATCGCCTGACCACTGAGTGATACACCGATGAGGGTCAAGAGCCGCTCTTGGCGCCCGCGGTCCAGCTCGGCGAACACGTCGTCGAACAACGCGATGGGTGACGTGCCTCCCGCATCGCTCAGGCTCTCCGCCTCGAGCAGGCGCAGGGCGATGGCCGCCGTCCGCTGCTGACCTGCCGAACCGTACGTCCGGAGGTCGCGTCCGTCGAGCAGCAAGTGCACGTCGTCGCGGTGTGGCCCCACGGTGGTGAGTCCGCGCCGCACGTCGCGCTCGAACGCCGCCTCGAGTGCGCCCCGAAGGTGGTCGGGGGCGTCGCACTCCCGGTGGTGGTCGGGACGGTACCGGAGTAGCGACTCGGGCGACTCACCCAGCGCCGTGGCGAGCTCCCGGTACCGCGCGGACCAGCGGTCGGTCCACTCACGTCTCGCGCGTGCAACCTGCGCCGCCGCATCTGCGAACGGCGGGTCGAAGGCGCGTGCCGCTCCCCCGCGCCCGGCACGGAGGGCGGCGTTTCGCTGCCGAAGCGCCTGGCGCATACCGGTAAGGGCGCCGAGGTAGCCGGGCCGTGTGAGGGCGAGGACGATGTCGAGAAACCGCCGCCGCCCCGCCGGCCCACCGGCGACCATGGCACGGTCGGCCGGCGAGAAGGCCACCGCGGTCACGTGACCGACGCCATCGGCGAGCTTGGGCACCTCGGCTCCGTCGAGCGTCACCTTCTTGCGCCTGCCGGCGATCTCGTATCCCACGGCAACCCGGGATCCTGCTTTGCCCGCCACGAAGAAGCCCGCTTCACCAAAGCGCACCAACTCCCGGTCCCGTGCTCCCCGTAGCGACCGGAACAGCACCAGGTAGTAGACGGCCTCGAGGAGATTGGTCTTGCCCTGTCCGTTCTCCCCGAGCACCACCACCCCTTCTGCCGGGAAATCGACGTCCAGCGCCGCGAGATTGCGGAAGTTCCGGGTCGTGAGCCTGGACAGATGCACTCGTGTCATTGCAGGACGAACCCGCGACCGACACTGGCCCGGTTCCGGGCCGTGTCCGTCGCGACCACGCGCAGCTCGATCCTCCCCGTGACCCCGAGCGGCGTGGCGATCGGGTAGGTCACTTCGAAGATCGTATCGTCGGGGAACAGCGTATCGAACCCGAAGGTCATGACGCCCAGCACACCGGTGGCCACCGAGATGATGGGGGAGCGGTCGGTGATCCGCACCGTAACTGAGATTCGATCGCCAGTGTCGAAGACACTGTCCGCGGGTGGGGGGGTCAGGAACTCGATCCGCGGGGCTGTCGTGTCCGGTCCCGCCGTGTTCCACGGAAACGTCGGTCGCTCGGGTGTGCCGCACGCCGCCGCGATTCCCGTGGAAGCGAGCAGTACGACGCATGCCCGCACGACGGTCGTGAGGGGCCGCCGCCGCTGCTCGAGCGAGAGCAAGCGCCGCTTGAGATCCAGTCCTCCGCCGTAGCCGCCGAGCCCTCCTCCCGCCGCGACGACGCGGTGGCAGGGGATGACGAGCGGCACGGGATTGCGGCCGTTCGCAGCCCCGACGGCGCGGGCGGCACCGGGGCGGCCAAGCGCTCGCGCAATCTCCCCGTACGTCCGGGTGGCCCCGTAGGGGATGGCCGCGACGTGCTTCCAGACACCGTGGTCGAAGGCACTACCGTCAGGTGAGATGGCGAAGCTGAAGGTGCGCCGCTGCCCCTGCGCGTATTCCTCGAGCTCTCGGGCGACGTGACGCTCCGCAGCGGAAGCCGGCGATCGGCTGCCACGGCACCCAAGCCGAATCCTGGTCACGGCGCCACCGTGCATTGTGACGGCGAGATGGACGATGTCGGTCACGACGGTGAATGCCTCGCTGTACGTCATACCCGACTCCAAGAGCCTCACGACGGGGGCGTCGTCGGTGTCCAAGAGCGAACGGCGTGGTGGCAAGTAGCTGAGTACCTGTGCACCCGCCCGACACGGGAATAATAGCGCCGGCAGCGTCCAGTCCGTGCGGCGCCTTCCGTGATCCGCATCGGCGCCACATCTTCTGCCGGACTGGCCTGCGCGAGCGACGTCGGGGCCGGCTGCGGGGGACCACCCGTCGAGGACCTGTGTCGTCGCGAGGAGGTGAGGATGGGCCGCATCAGTACAGCGCTCACGAGCGTGAAGTGCCCAGGATGCGGGAAGTTCGTCACGCCGACTGTCGATGTCGGTGAGCCGACCGAGCCGACTGAGCCGACAGGCGAGGGCAAACGGTGGTCCTTCGTGTGGCGCCCCCCGAGTGGGGATGTCTGTCCGCACTGCCGGTTCCCGCTTGGCCGGTACGCGCACCGCATGAAGTGGATCCGGCTGTTCATTCTTGGCATCGTGCTCCTCGCGGCCGACGCCACCCTGATGATCATCGGTGAGGTTGACGTGGCCAGCGTGCCAATCGGCCTGCTCCAGGTGCTCGGGATGGTTGGCGGGATCTCACTGGCGGTGGGGTTGATCGGGCTCATCCTGGGCGGGCGGCACTAGGCCCGACTCGAGTCCATCGCCGGAGCCGCAATCGTTGACGCCAGTCGTCCTGGTCGGGATGACTGTGAACCATCCTTAATAGTCGCTTCACCTCATTCAGAGTAGCCTCTGCCGACGGTTCGGTCCGAGTTCCTGAACGCCGTCGTGCTACCGTTTCCCCTGGGGTGACCTTGTGAGGATTCCGCAGCAAGTTCCCCGACTGGCACTCGTGTTCGTGGTCGCGGTAGCCGCGCTGGTGGTCGCGCGGAGCCTCCTCGTGCCCGAGTCCTTCGGCGACAGTGGCCACTACCGCGCAGCGGCGCTCGATCTCGTCGCCTCACACCCGATCAAGTACGCTGGGCAGCGTGAGTGCGGAGTGTGCCACAGTGATGTTGCCGAGACGAAAGCCGATGGAAATCACCGGGGGCTGTCGTGCGAAGTGTGCCACGGACCTGCGGCGGCGCACACGAACGCGCCGATGGACGTCAAGCCCACGGTTCCTCGTGGGCGCGATCAATGCACCCTGTGTCACGCCTACGACCCATCGCGGCCGACGGGGTTCCCACAGATCGACTCGGTGGCGCACAACCCGCGGATGCCCTGCCAGGGCTGCCACACGCCGCACGCACCGGTCCCCCCGGTCACGCCCCGCGCGTGCTCCGCGTGCCATGGGCAAATCTCCACGCAGCTCTCTGTTTCACACCATGCGGCGCTCGAGTGTACGACGTGTCACGAGGCTCCTCCGGCTCACAGAGAGAACCCGCGCCTCGTAAGGCCGAGCAAGCCGACGAGCCGCAGTTTCTGCGGTGGGTGCCACGCGGGTGGACTCGCGGACATACCCCAGATCAGCCTCGATTCGCACAACTCCGGCTATCTCTGCTGGCAGTGTCACTACCCTCACCACCCCGAGGCCCGGTAATGGCGGATACTCCACGAATCGAGCCGACCGCGGAAGTCCCCGAGACGGGCCAGGTCCTGAACCGGCGCCACTTCCTCTCTGACGTGGCGTCGGTGTGCGCCGGGACACCGCTACTCTTGGGGGCCGTCCAGCTCGGTGACGTCCTGGCTCAGGAAGGAGCCGCGGGTTCGTACGACGCCAGTGACCACTGGTACGGAATCGGCATCGACGTCCAGAAGTGCATCGGATGCGCCCGTTGCGTCGTGGCGTGCAAGACCGAGAACGACGTACCGTCCGAGCCGCACTTCTTCAATACCTGGATCGAGCGGTACGTCATTCGCGGTGACGGGGAGGTCGAGGTGGAAAGCCCCAACGGGGGGATCGACGGGTTCCCGCCGATCGAGGATCCCGCCTCCGTTCGCCGGACGTTCTTCGTCCCGAAGCTGTGCAACCAGTGTGAGAACCCGCCCTGCGTGCAAGTCTGCCCGGTCGGTGCCACGTTCATCACCGATGACGGGGTGATCCTGGTCGACGAGGAATACTGCATCGGGTGTCGTTACTGCATCCAGGCCTGCCCGTACGGCGCGCGCTACATGCATCCCGAAAAGCATGTCGCCGCCAAGTGCACGTTCTGCTACCACCGTTTGCGACGCGGTCTCCTCCCGGCGTGCGTGGAGGTGTGCCCGACCGGTGCGCGTATCTTCGGGGAGTTGACGGACCGACCGACTCCGCTCGCGCGGTTCATGCGCTTCAACGACCTGCAGGTCCTCAAGCCGAACCTGAATACGAAGCCGAAGGCCTTCTACGCCAACATGGACTACGAGGTGAGCTAGGCCGTGCAAGGCTACATCTATCCGAACGAGTTCGAGCTCCAATGGAGCCTGCTGATCGTCCTCTATCCGTATCTCACCGGCCTGGTTGCCGGGGCGTTCATCCTGGCGTCGCTCGAGCGGGTCTTCAACGTCAAGGAAGTGCAACCCACCTACCGGCTGGCCCTCCTGACGGCCCTGGCGTTTCTCATCGTCGCCCCGCTGCCGCTGCTGGCGCACCTCGGGCATCCGCTGCGTTCGTACGAGATCTTCATGACGCCAAACCGGCAGTCGGCCATGGCGATGTTCGGGTTCGTCTACGCCTGGTACCTGATGGTCGTCCTGCTCATCGAGATCTGGTTCGACTACCGCCGGGACATGGTACTGTGGGCGCGGCAGAGCCGGGGGGTGAAGCGGTGGCTCTACTACGTCCTCACGCTCGGATCGACGGACTTGTCTCCACGGGCTCTCAAGTTCGATGACAGTGCCGGGCGCTGGATCACGATCATCGGTATCCCGTCGGCGTTCCTGCTGCACGGGTACGTCGGGTTCATCTTCGGCTCCATCAAGGCCAACCCTTGGTGGAGCAGCGTGCTGATGCCGGTGGTGTTCCTGTTCTCGGCAATCGTGTCGGGCATCGCGTTGGTGCTGGTGCTCTACGTGCTGAGCACCATGCTGCGATGGCGGCCCATCGACATGGCCTGTCTCGACAAGCTCGCGCAGTTCCTGTTCTACGCGCTGGTCGTCGATTTCTCTCTGGAGGCGCTCGACTTCATTCACCGCCTGTACGAAGCCGAGGAATCCATCGAGATCCTCTCGCTGATGATCGAGAACCGGCTGTTCATCAGCTTGATCGTGCTCCAAGTACTCATGGGCACCGTGATTCCACTGATCCTGCTCGCCTTCATCTCGCCCGGACTCCGGCGCGGCGGATTCATGAGGACCCCGCCGGAGCTGCGCCAGCTGATCTACCTGGTGTGCGCGGTCATGATCCAGGTCGGCATCTTCAGCATCCGGTGGAACGTGGTGATCGGTGGACAGCTCTTCTCGAAGAGCCTGCGGGGTCTCACCGTGTACAAGGTGGAGCTGTTCGGTATCGAGGGGCTGGCCATGACGATCGGCCTGTTGTGCCTCCCGTTCGTCATCCTGTGGGTGCTGGTCAAGATTCTCCCACCGTGGCCCGACGCAGTCCCACAGGATGAGGCCGACGCGGCGGAGCCTGCGCTGGCAACGCAGTAGACCGGGGGGCCGCGGGTCGCTCAGGGAATCGAGCCGGTTCCCTCATGGCCGGGCTCCCGGCCGGGGAATCCGCATCCGACCTACCGGTCCGGCCGACACGCCAGAACGGGGCACAACGGCTGCTGCCGGGTCTGGTAAATCCACCGCCAGGGCTCTACGTTCATGAGCGCTCCGCGCCCTCGTCGGAGCCGTGGAACCCCT
>JBDHDN010000087.1:0-10932 GCA_039591485.1 Gemmatimonadota bacterium | reverse complement strand
CGTGGATTCCTCGAGACCCTTCGATACGCTGACCATGAGCGGCATGCGACCACCGGGGAGGATGGCCGCAAGCCGCGACATGACCTCTCGAACGGCATGGGACGGGACGGCGCTCACTACCAACTCGGCTCCGGCGGCGGTGTCGCTCAGCTCGCGGTACGCCGTCAGGCTCTCGGCGAGCCGAGACTCGGCGAGAAAGAGGGCGTTGACGTGGTACCGGTTGATGGATTCCACCACCTCCTGCTCGTACGCCCACAAACGAACGTTGTGTCCGTTCCGCGCCAGGAGGTCGGCCAGGGTCGTACCCCAGCTTCCGGCTCCGATCACGGCGATGTGCACCCCTAACCCTCGCCCTTTGCGGCACGCGAGCGGCGGCCGAACCGGTTCTCCGTGCCGGTCAGCAGGCGCCCGATGTTGGCGCGGTGCGTGAAGACGATGAACGCGGCGAGTACGACGCCGGCCCAGAAGACGTAGTGTGAACCTGGTGAGAGCATCCGGACGGCGATCGGAAACGTCAATGCTCCAAGCATCGAGGCTAGCGAGACGAAGCCGGTCGTGCCCAGGACCGCGACCCACACTACGGCACTGAGGCCGAGCGCGCCCGGAGCCAGCGCCAGCACGACACCGGCGGCCGTCGCGACCCCCTTGCCGCCCCTGAATCGCAGGAAGCAGGAGAAGACGTGACCTGCCACGGCGGCGCAGCCCACGAGCAGCGGGAACCAGTCCACCGGAGGGCCCGCTGCCGCAGCCACGGTTACCGGGACAGCGCCCTTCGCAACATCGATCAACCCCACGGGAATGGCGAATTTCCACCCGAGCACGCGGTAGACGTTGGTGGCACCCAGGTTCTTGCTGCCCCGCTGGCGCAGATCGATGCCTGCTACGCGCCCGGCGAGGTAGCTCGTCGGCAGCGAGCCGGCGAGGTATCCGATCGCCAGCCAGATGGAAAGCGTCATCGCCGCGTCTTTCTCCTCCTCCTGAGCTTCAGCCGAATCGGGACTCCGGAGAATCCCCACGCCTCGCGGAAACCGTTCTCGAGAAACCGCCGATAGGATTCGGGGATCGCGTCGGGCTCGTTCGCGATCAGCGCGAACGTCGGTGGCTGCTCACCGATCTGCGATCCATAGTACAGCTTTACCTCGCGCCCCGAACGCTGGGGCGGCTGCTGCCGGGCCACGAGGCCCTCGAGCACGCGGTTCACCTCGGCCGTGGGTATCCGTCTTTTCCGTTCCTTTGCGACCGCGAGGATCGTGTCGAGGACCTTGCGAGCGCGCTGGCCCGTGACGGCCGAGACGTAGAGAAACGGTACGGCCCTGAGAAACCGCGCTCGCTCCTTCACCTCCCTCTCCCCGCGCGCCGCCGTCGTTGCGTCCTTGCCTTCGATCAGATCCCACTTCGTGACCACCATCAACAGGCCGCGACCCCGGTCCCACGCCCGTTGGGCGATCTTCAGATCCTGCGCATGCATCCCCACAGCTGCGTCCACAACCACGACGCACACATCCGCACGCTCGACCGCTCTCTCCGTCCGCAGAGTCGAGTAGAACTCGATCTCATCTTCTACTTTCGATCGCTTTCGTAAACCCGCAGTATCAATGAAGTTGAGAGTTTCACCGTGATAGCGCAAGGGGGAGTCGATCGCGTCACGCGTCGTACCGGCCTCGGGCGATACGAGAGCTCGTTCTTCGCCGAGTAACCTATTGACTAAACTCGACTTACCGACGTTTGGCCGGCCTAGCACGGCGACCTGGATCAGCGGACCATCCGATCCCCTGTCCGGTTCCGCCGGGAGTATGGCGACGATTCGGTCGAGGAGATCCCCGGAGCCGCGTCCCGTCGCTGCAGATACCGGCTGCGGGTCACCGAGCCCCAGGGAGTGGAACTCGTAGTGCCCGGTCTCCCCCGCGGGTTCGTCGGCCTTGTTCGCCGCGACGACCACCCGTTTACGCTGGGACCGCAGCAGGTCCGCTACCTCGCGGTCAGCGGGGTGTACGCCGTCCTTCACGTCCACGACCAGCACGACGACATCGGCCTCGGCCAGCGCGATCGTTATCTGCTTCCGAATCCCGGCGTGAATCGGATCGTCGTCCGCCGAACTCCAGCCTCCGGTATCGATCAGCCAGAACCTGCGCCCTGCCCAATCGGCCGCCGCGAAGTTCCGGTCCCGGGTCACACCCGGTCGATCGTCGACGATCGCCTGACGGCCGCCCACGATGCGGTTGAACAGCGTGGACTTACCGACGTTCGGCCTTCCCACGATGGCGACGGTGGCGCTTCTCATCGTACGGCGCGGAGCGCGTCCAGCGCATCGGCAAAGTCGTACGATGCGAAGACCGGAATCGGCGCGCGATCGACGACCTCCGCCCACCGGAGATCATCGAGGAAGATCCCGCGATCCCCGGCGGCTTCTGCCGGGAGCAATGCGGCGTCGAGGTCGGATCGGTTGGCGAGACTCGCGAGCAGATCGCGACCTGGCAGGAGTCCTGCGGAGCTGACGGACGGGCCGAACAAGGAGTTCGTCACGACGATCAGCTCGAACTGGCCGCCGGTCGTCGTAGCCAGGGTGTCGATGACCTGGGGCATGAGGCGACCCATGGCGGTTCCGGTCACGACGCCGATCGTGCGTCCCCGAAGGTCGGGCAGCTCGCGACGTGCCGATCGGACTGATGCCTGCAGGAACCGGACGGATCCGACACCGTTTTCCACCTGCTCGAATCCATCGTACGCGGTCGCCGAAGGCAACTCCACTTCCGCGACGAGGTAGAGGTCATCGGAGCCGTACACCCAGTGGCAGCCCCGCTCGGCCACGGCTCGCTCCGCATAGCGGCCGAGCCGCGACAGCGCCTCGCGGCACTCCTCGGCAGTCGGCTCTCGTACGAGGTGAACTTTCGAGAACTCCGTCAGGCCCACCGGCACGACCGAGACGGAGAGGACGCAAGAGCCAAGTCGGTAAAGGTCGGCCAGACTGCGCTCGAGCACGGACCCGTCGTTGACACCGGGCTGGAGCACGATCTGTGTGTGAAAAGTGATCCCGTGTCGCGCGAACTCCCCGAGCTGCGGAACGATCGCAGGCGCTCGTGGATTCCGGAGCAGGCGCCGCCGCGTCACAGGGTCGGTGGCGTGGACGGAGACGTACAACGGGCTCAGCCGATACTCGACGATTCTCGCGACGTCTTTCGGCTTCAAGTTGGTCAGAGTCGCGAAGTTGCCATAGCGGAAGGAGAGCCGGTAGTCGTCGTCCCGGATGTAGAGCGACTCACGGAGGCCCTCCGGCAGTCCGTCCACGAAACAGAAGTCGCAACGGTTGGCGCAGCGTCGCACCCGAGGCGGCTCGAGCTCCACGCCGAGGGGTAGCCCCTCGGGGCGCTCCACGTCGAACTCGTACGGCTCCCCCTCCGGCGAGCGCGCTTCGAGAACAAAGTGGTCATCCGCCGTGTGGAACTCCCAGTCGAGGAAGTCCTCCAGCGCACGGCCGTTGATGGTGAGGAGCTCGAAGCCGGGCGTGAGGCCCAGCTCAGCCCCGAGGGAGTGCGGCGCCACTGCGTGCACGCGTACCATGGGCATCAGACCGTCCGCCCACCACCGACGTGGCGGTGGGCGCACAAAGATAATCCAGTTACGGCGTTCTTGAACGGTCGCGCGTCGCGCTTACGTCCCTCCTGCGACCCTGTACCGCCACGCGGCTGCGCGTGGCACGTTCGCTTCGGCGGTGAAGGCGTGGCGCCGCTTCGGCTCGAGCGTCGGTACCTCGACGGTGGCCGTGCCCAGGACCGCGCCCTCGGCATCGAGGAACTCGAAATCGATCACGGCGGGCTGCGACGGACCGGACGACATGTTCAGGATCGACCCGTTCACGGTGCTCGTGACCGGGCTGGGGATGAACTGCGTCACGGTCACGCCGAGCCCGAGGCCGGTGTCCGCGAGCGCCACGTATTTCATGACCGAATCCGGATTCCCGGCGAGGTCCCACGCGGCAGCCATCAGCCGCATCGTCTGCGGATTCAGCGGGTCGATCTCAATGAGCTGCGCCACGGTCTTCCTGAGCCCGTCGGCATCCTCCAGTCGGTAGTAGGAGCGTGCCAACGTCGAGAGTGTCGCCTGCATGTACGGATTGCGCGCGACGGCGAGGTCGAGCAGCTCGATGGCACGCTCCGGGTGCCCATCGCCGAAGACGGCGCTACCAGCCTGCGTGATCTCGTTCAGGTCGAGCGAATCCGCGGTCGCCAGCTCGTCGATCATCCGGTCCATGCCATCCGTTACACCAAGCAGCGAGTAGCGCCGCAGGAGCCGCAGGGTGATCTCGCTGTCGTCCGGATACTCCTCGAGGTAGCGCGCGTATGCGTTGATCGCTCCGTCAAATGCCTCACTCGCCGCGGTACTGTCACGTTGGATCGCGGAAGCGAGTTCGGTCTCCAGCTGCCGGCCAGCGGCGATCCGTTGAGCGAGCATGGTCGAGTCGCGTTGGACGGCCGCACGTGTCTCGGGGCGGAGGTTCTTGCCGGACCATTCGGCAATGAGATCTGCGAGGCGCCGCTCGTCGACGGCGAGCGCGCGATCGAGGGAGTCGCGGCGCAGTCGGGTCTGGAGCAAGGTCTCGATCGCCGGGCTCTCGAACGCGGCGGCTTCGTGTGCGCGGATCAGGTCGCCGAGGGCTTGCCGCTTGCGCTGGTCGTGCGCGGGATCGTCCCCTGCCCGCTCGAGCCCGATGTCTACGTACGCTGCCGCGGAGTCGAACACGCCATTGTCAGCGTACATCCGCGCGAGGTAGAAGGGTGCCTCGGGGTCCCGCGGGCTCAACGAGCTCGCGAGCCTGAACAGGGCGGCTGCCGAGTCAATCGCGCCCGCTTGCCATGCCTCGAGCGCCGCCGTCCGCACGCCGGGTTGAAGCTCGGCGAGGTAGTGCGCGGCTTCCTCTTCGCACTGCGGCAGCATTGCCACGACCTTGCCGAGGGCCGAATCGGCACCGAACGGGTCCCCGCGCTCGACGTAGTAGCGGCCGAGATAGTACCAGGCGCCGGGATTGTCGGCCTGGTTGTTTTCCTCCATTGCCCGGACGAGCACCTCATGTGCCTCACCCAGACGGTCTTCCCGTGTCTGCGCGTTGTCCGTCTCAACGGCAACCTTGAGGTGCATCATGGCGCCGTTGACGAGAAAGTGGCCGGTCGAGACGTCACAGGGGTCCTGCGGCTGCTCGAATGTGCGCTGCGCAGAAGCGGACGCACTGGCCGCGGCCAGGAGAATCGTCAGGCCGACGGCGGCGCGTGCAGTCATGGTCGCTCTCCTTGTCCGAGGACGGCATCGGAGACTGGGGCGGGTGCTACCAGTCGGAGAGATAACGTGCCGGCGGAGAGGTCGCAAACGGACACGGAGGGCCCGTAAGACGGACGCCCATCCGCTGGAGGGATGGGCGAGAGCGGGCGACCGGACTCGAACCGGCGACGTCCAGCTTGGGAAGCTGGCATTCTACCACTGAATTACGCCCGCGAACGGTAAGGCAATGTCGCCAGGCACTCGTGGAGCGTCAAGGGAGCGGCGGGCCTGCCACGCTTGCCGTGCGCCGCCACGGCCGCGACCTTTGCGGGATGAACGCTCCAAATCACTGTCCTGTGTGCGGTGCCGAGCTGACGACGTTTCCGTGCCCGTCGTGTGGGCACGTGCCTCGCGCACGGATTGCGCGATGGCGGATCGCCCTATGGATCGTGGCCGCCGCGCTCTTGCTGTTCGAGATCGGCGTGCTCGTGTGGGTGGCCTATCGAGATTGGGGCTGGGTCGGCACGCGGTGACGTCACCCCGTCGCCTGCGATGCACGAAACACACGAGGGACCTCATTCCGGACGTCCCTCGTGCCCTTCCCTCTGGGAAGCGGCAGACTACGCCGGGGCGCTGTACCGTGCCGCGGTGACCTCATCGTTCTCGACCTGAAGGTCGAATGCCTCCCTCGCGCCAGCCGGGAGCTCCCGGCCTGGAAGAATCTGTGTGCCCAGGACATTGCCCTCGGCATCGAGATACTCGAAGGTGAGGTCTGGTACAGTAACGCTCGCTTCGCCGGCGTTGACGAGCCGCCCCTGGACCACGAAGAAGCCCTCGAGCGGCTGCAGGACATCGACGAACACTTCGAACGGCAGGACTTCAATACGCTCGAGTACGGCCAGCGTCGAGTCGTCCTTCTGCTGCATCTGATAGGATGCCGCCAGGAGCCGCATGGCTTCGGCGCTCAGCGGATCCACGGCCACCAGTCGGCGCGCACTTTCCTCCATCGCCACAGCGGTGGCGGTCTCTTCTTCCGGCGTCTGCTCGACATCGTTGTAGATCGCCAAGTAGGAATTGACCAAGTTGTAGAGGCCGGGGCGGTAGTACGGGTTCTTCTCGAGCGCCAACTCGAAGGCGTATGCTGCCTGCTCGTACCTGCCCGCGAGGAACAACGATTCGCCGGTCTTCAGCAGAGCGAGGTAGTCCAGCTCGGGTGCCATCGCGAGCACGGTATCGTACAGCGCAAAGGCACGAGCCGAGTCGCCAAGCTCCGTCACCGCGCGCGCGAGCGTCGTCAGTACTTGTGCATCGCTCGCATCCACCTCGCTGCGATACCGGCTCAGCCAGACCGCAGCCGAGTCCCACTGTTGCTCCTGTGTGTAGACGAGACCGGTGTTGAAGATTGCCGTATTGTAGTTGCCGGCCCGGCTCGTATCGTCGACTCCCACCGCCACGACCTGCTTGAAGTAGTGGACCGCGCTGTCGAGTTCCCGCTCATTGTAGAAGATCTGTGCGAGGTAGAACGGCGCGAGGTTGTCCTGCTTGTAAATGGCCCACGCCTGCTGCAGTACGGGCTTGGCGGAGACGTAGTCCCCCGCCCTCAGGAACTCGATCGCTCGGTTGACCGTCGGAACCCAGACGATCTGGCGGTAGCGCATGATGTCGTCGTCGCACTGCGGCGCGAGGTCGGCGGCCCGCTCAAACACGCTGTCGGCACCAATCGGGTCGTTCCGAATCACGAAGTAGCGACCGAGGTAGTACCAGACCGCGGGATTGTCTTCCTGACCCCGATCGAGCGCATCGATGAGATTCCGCTCCGCGCTATTGAGGAGGTTCGCACGCTTGACGGAATCCGCCTCTTCGCTCGCTCCCTTGATGTAGACGACGCCACTGTTCACCAGGAAGTGCCCCGAAGGGAGATCGCAGTCCGGGGGCTGATAGGCCTGTGCAAACGCCACCGGTGCCATGCTACCGCAGGACAATGTCAGCCCCACCACAACCACCAATGTTCTCATGCTCCGACTCCTTTAGCTCGTCCTCTCAAGCCCATCGCTATCTACAGAATCGCTTGTCGCTCCGAGGTTCTCGGCCTCTCGCGCGACGTCTCCCGCCGGCCGTCCCAGCGCCTCAGCAGCAGCGCGCACGTCCTCGTACTCGGCCTTCGCCCACTGCCCGCCGGGCCCGTCCCACACCTTGATTCCTACCCGATGACGGCCTGCAAGCTCCACCTGGACCGTCCTTCGGTCAAGCGTCGAGCGCCACGTTGCCATCCGGCGAACCCCCGCTGTTCTCCCGTGCCTGAACAGGGCGTCGATCACGCGTTCGGACTCCGCCAATCCCGTGAGCACCTCGATCCGAAAGCTCACGCGCCCCTTCTTGCCCTGGGTCGGCCAGATCTGGCAATCCAGCGCACCGGCCGCAAACACGGCTTCCCTGACTGGTTCGAGGTACTCGGGAGTGAGATCATCGATGTCCGTGGCCAGCACCTCCACGATGCCCGCCTCGGCGGCAGTGTCGGCCACGATGAGCCGAAGCGCGTTCGGATAGGTTGGCTCGTCCCTGGTGCCTGCGCCCCATGAGGTACCCCTCACCCGCCAGCGGGCGGGCGGTGCACCCTGCGAAGACACCCGAAGCAGGACGGCACCCGTCGGCGTCGTCGCCTCGCCGACCACCGGTCCCCCAGACGTCACCTCCACGCCCTCGAGGAGATCGATGGTGGCGGGAGCGGGAATCGGGAGTGCGCCGTGAGCAGCGTTGACCCAGCCCGAGCCGAGGGCGACGGGGAGGTTGTAGACCCCGTCGACTCCCAACCGGTCGAAGCCCTCGATGACGCCGACGATGTCCAACACGGCGTCGACTGCTCCGACCTCGTGTAGGTGGACCTCCAAGGGAGGCACGCCGTGTACACGTCCCTCGACCTGGCCAAGCAGCTCGAACGCGCGTACCGCGCGTTCGGCGACCTGAGGGGCTACCTCTGCCGCCTCGACGAGCCGGATCAGGGCCGCGACCGAGCGGCCGTGGTCGTGATGAGGCGGATCGTGCGTTTCGGGGATGTCGAAATCCACCTTCATCGCGCGCACGCCGCAACGGTCGACCGCCTTCAGCCGGACGCGGACGTGGGGGACGCCCACGCGAGCGGGCAGCCCAGCGAGCCAGTCCTCACCCACGCCGGCGCCGACGAGGGCGCCAAGCAGCATGTCGCCGCTGATTCCGGCAGCTGGGTCGAGGATCGCGATTCGCATCAATGAGTTACCTAAACCTTTTAATATCCATCACTAGTGCCGATATAGCCACCCCGCACCCGTATTGAACAACACGACTCGCTCCTCTCGTCGGATGTCACCCCGACGCAGCAGCGCTTCGAGCGCCGCCAGTGTGGCGCCTCCCTCGGGCGCCGCGTCGATCCCCTCGGTTCGAGCAATAGCCCGTTCGCCCGCGACAAGCTCCGCGTCGGTAACCGCGATCGCCGCACCGCCGGTCTCGCGGAGGGCCCGAAGGATGAGCCGCCCGCCGAGCGGAGCCGGAACCCGAAGACCCGAGGCCACCGTCCACGGGTCCGGCCAGGGGTCCGTGGCGTCCGCACCCGACTCGAACGCGGCCACGACCGGCGCACATCCGCTGGACTGCACGCTATACAGGCGAGGGACACGTCCGCGGACCCACCCGCTGCCGAGCAACTCCCGGAAGGCGATCCACATCCCGATGAGACCGGTGCCCCCTCCCGTGGGATAGATGCAGACATCGGGCAGCTCCCAACCGAGCTGTTCGGCGACCTCGAGACCCAGGGTCTTCTTACCCTCGATTCTGTACGGTTCCCGCAGCGTCGATACATCGAAGGCACCCACCCGCTCGGCGTGCGCTCTGGCCGCCCTGCCGCAGTCGCCGATGTGACCCTCGAGCAAGTGTACCTCGGCGCCAAGGACCCGCATCTGCTCGATTAGCCGCGGAGGCGTTGTTTCGGGTGCAAAGACATCGACCGCAATCCCCGCACGCTGTCCGTAGGCACTCAGGGCCACCCCCGCGTTCCCGGCAGTCGGAACGGTGAGTGCTCCCGCCCCTGCGGCAGCCGCACGGGTGACCGCTGCGGAGAGTCCGCGCGCCTTGAACGAGCCGGTGGGATTGACCGACTCGTCTTTGACGAGGATCGCATCCATCCCAACAACGGTCGCCAGACGGTCGGCGCGGAGCAGCGGTGTGCCCCCCTCGCCGAGCGAAACGGGGGACTCGCCGCTGGCGAGCGGCATCATCTCTCGATACCGCCACATGGTCCAGGAGCGCGCGGCAATCGCGGCCCGCACGCTGATGGGCCAGCGGCGATCATATCGCACGAGCCACGGCTGGCCGCAGTCGGGGCAGACGTCGTTCAGACCGGCAGGAACGGCGGTCCGGTCACAGTATGAGCAGTCGAGTATCCAGTCGAGGGTCATCGCTTCACAGCCTCCAGAATGCGATCCGCGAGCGTGAGCGAGAAGCCTGGCAGGGCGGCGATCTCCTGTGGGGTCGCTAGGCGGACGCCGGCGAGGCTGCCGAACCGCTCGAGCAGAGCGCGGCGCCGCTTGTCGCCGATGCCGGGGATGTCGAGCAGTTCCGACGTGAGGGTCCGCTGCGAGCGACGCTTGCGGCTGTATGTGACCGCGAACCGGTGTGCCTCGTCCCGAGCCCGCTGCAGCAGCCGCAGCGCCGGCGAGCGCGCCGGCAGCCGGAGGCTCTCTCTGCGACCTGGCAAGAAGATCTCCTCTTCTCGCTTGGCGAGGCTGACAATCGGACGCTCGGGTGCACCCGCGTCCGCGAGCCCGTCCAGTGCCGCACGTAGTTGCCCTTTCCCGCCGTCGACCACGATCAGGTCGGGCAGCGTCTTCCCCTCCTCCGTGCGGCGACCGATGAACCGCGTCACGACCTCGCGCATGGCCGCGAAGTCGTCGAGCACCCGCTTCTCTGTGTCATCCGCGGGTGCAGTGTTGGCTCCTTCACCCGGCTGTGGCGTCGTGTCCCCGACGTCCGATCCCCGAATACGATAGCGGCGGTACTCGCTCTTCTTGGGTCGGCCTGCCTCGAACCACACGAGCGATCCTACAGTGTCCCGTCCCTGGTTCGTCGAGATGTCGATGCATACGAAGCTGCGAGGTACCACGGTGAGCCCGAGATCCCTGCCAAGCGCGTAGACCGGATCCTCCGCACGCTCCTCGCTTTCGAAGGATTCGATCCGAAAGCTCTCGAGGAGATGGCGTGCGTTTTGGTCGGCGAGCGCCACGAGCCGCTGGTATGTCCCGCGGCGTGGTACTAACCACGTCCGATCCGGCGCGAGCGCCTTGAGTGGATCGAAGTCGCTCGGCGGGAACGGCACCGCGACGCGGTGCGCTCCCTCCTCCGCGCTGAGGTAGTGCTGTACGAGGAACCGAGACAGGATCTCCTGGTCCGGTGTTTCGGAGAGGTTGGTGTAGAATCGGTGGTCCCGGGCTACCACCTTTCCGCCTCGGATCCGTACCACGACGCCAACGGCGTCGTCCCCATCGCGTGCGTAGCCGATCGCATCGACGTTCCGGCCGCCCACGATCTCCACGGTGGGAGGGCGCTCGATCTGCTCGAGCCACGCAAGGCCGTCGCGAATCTCCGCCGCCCGCTCGAAATCGAGTCGCGCCGAGGCCTCCTCCATGCGCTCGCGCAAGCGCTGACGTACCGTGA
>JBDHDN010000086.1:0-10972 GCA_039591485.1 Gemmatimonadota bacterium | reverse complement strand
GTCCTCTGGTTTCTGCTGATCGCGCTGGGCACGCTGGGGGTGATGGTAGCGTCGATCCGGTGGGGGATACCCGAGCGTGTGCTCCTGGTGTGGTCGTTCGTGAACCCGATCGAAGCGTTTCGCATTGGCGTGATGAGTGTTCTCGATCCGGATCTGAGTCTCTTGGGCCCGATCGGCATCAGGTTGGTCGGGCGATTGGGAAGCACCGGAACCGCGGCGCTCGCGGCGCTCTCGCTCGCGATGTGGAGCGTTATACCCGGCTTGATCGGCCTACGGCTGTTCCGCAGTCGCGTGTAGGCAAGGCGCCCACGTCGAGACACCGAGCCTTCAAGGGGCTTGTGATGAAAGCAACCAGAATCCTGATGGATGGGCACCGCGTGATCGAGCCAGTATCGGCCCCCGCAATCAGAGAGACCTGGCTGCCGCACCGAAGAAGGATGATCCAATCCTGGCTCGCGCTGCCCTCGGCCAGGCCGCAGGTGTTGGATGTCACCGTCGTGGAGAGTTCCCAGGCGGCCGACAGATCACCAAGACCGGCGTCCGCGACGTCGCTGCCGCACGCCGCCGTTGCCATGACCGCCAGGAGTATGGCGGCTCCGAGGCGTGTGCTCATGACGTCGCTAAGGTAGATCCCGGCGTGCGAAGCGTCCGGCGATCCGCGGTACCAGACTTACGGTTCCATGCCCATCTGTCGCACGAGATCCCGAACCCGAGGGTCGGCAAAGCCCGCCCGGAGCATCGGTAGCCGAATCAGGGTGGTGAACATCTCCGAACGCTCGGTCACCGCCTGCTCCGACCACGCGACGGCCGAGTCGGCGGCACCGATCAGCATGTAGACCAACGCGGCGGTCGCGGGGTCCGCGGGCTGGCCAGTCCGCTGCGACTCTCCCACCAGGGTGACAACCTCGGCCTGCTGCGACGAATCGCGTCTCACCGCTGTCACGGCGCGGGCGATCTGCGGTGCCATACCCCATGCGGTCGCCTCATCAACGAATGCGTCGCCGTCATCCCGCTCTAGCCCGATCAGGGCCAACCCGAGATGCGCCGCAAGGAAGCCCTGTTCGACCTGCAGGACCGTTCGTAGGGCATGCTCGGCCTCGTCGGGTCGCTCCATACAGAGGAGGACCCACCCACGAATGTGGTGCGTGATCGGAGCGGTCGGTTCCAGTGCGACGGCTCGGTTCGCGTGGGCCAGCGCTTCCTCGAACCGGCCCGCGACGTACAGCAGCTGGGCGTACCAGTAATGGGTTTTGGCGTAGTCCGGATCCTGACTGAGCGCCCGCTGAAACTCGCGTTCCGCGTCGTCCCAGTTCCACGCGCCGTGCATGAGCGCGAAGCCGAGAGAGGCGTGTGCACTCGCCAGCGTGCTGTCCAGCGCCAATGCCCGCCGCGCCGCTGACTCCGCCCGAGCGTACGCCTCCGATCGTGACAACGATCGAACCTGCGAGAAGGGAAACAACGCGTACGCGTCCGCGAGACCCGCGTGGGCATCGGCGTATCGCGGGTCGTGGGCGACGGCGTCGGCGAAGTACTGCGCCGCCTGCTGGATGTCATCCGCCGTGCGTCGATTCCAGTGGAACCGTCCCTGCAGGTAGGCTTCGAGTGCCTCCGCATCTGCGGTGGGCTCTCGCTGGAGAGCGGTATGCTCATCCGCGAGAAGCGTCACGTCGAGTGCCGCGGCCACCGCTTCGGCAATGCGGGCCTGCACGGCGAAGATCTCGCCCGGCACGAGACGCGCGGTGTACCGCTCGGTCCAGAGGTGCGTATCGTCACGCGCGCGGATCAGCTGCGGTGTCACGCGCACCTCGCCGGCTTCGCCGGCCCGGCGATCGGTGCGGATCGTGCCCTCGAGCACGTAGTGCACGCCGAGCTCCGTGGCGATGTCCTGCAGGCTGTGGGTCGTCCCCCGATATCGCAGCGCGCTCGTTCGCGACACGACGCCCAGTCCCGAGACCTCGGCCAACCGCGACGTGATCTCCTCGGTGACGCCGTCGGCGAAGTATTCGTCGTCGGGCTCGCCAAGATTCTCGAACGGGAGCACCGCCAGCATCGGGCGATCTGCGAGGGGTGGGGCGGTGCCGACCGTGCGGATCGTGAGCACGACCGCTGTGGCAACGATCGCAGCCGCTGCCGCGAGCATCGACACGATCCACCCCGGCGTACGGTACCACGGTGCGGTGGTGACGGGGCTCGCACTGGAGGCGCCGCTCGCGAGTGCGTCGGCGAACGCAGTTGCCGGATCGAACCGGTCGGCGGGGCTCTTTGCCAACGCCCGATGGAGCACGGCGGCGACGGCGTCGGGAACCGTGGCACGAATGCTGGCAACGGGAGGTGCCTCGGCTGCGAGATGCTGCTGCATCAGGCTCTCGGCGGTCGGGCCGACGAACGGCGGCCGGCCCGTCAGCATCTCGTACAGCACGCACGCCAACGCGTACACGTCGCTACGACCGTCGAGGTCGCGCTCGCCCGCCGCCTGCTCGGGGCTCATGTAGTGCGGCGTGCCGACGGCGATGCCCGTCTGCGTCAGCGAATCCCCACCCGCGCGGCTGACGGCCCTCGCGACCCCGAAGTCCGCGATCACCGCGTGGCCGGATTCGAGGAGGATGTTCTCGGGCTTGATGTCGCGGTGGACGACACCCTGCGCGTGGGCGAACGAGAGTCCGTCCGCCACCTCGCGCGCAATCGCCAGCGCGTCGTCGATTGGCAGCTGCTTCTCGCGGTTCAGCCGCTCGCGCAGCGAGCCGCCGTCCACATGCGGCATGACATAGTAGAGGAATCCCGCCGCATCGCCGGAGTCGTACAGCTGGAGGACGTGGGGGTGAGTGAGCTGGGCGGTCGTTGCGATCTCGCGCAGGAACCGCTCGGTGCCGAGTGTCGCAGCGAGCTCGGGATTCAGCACCTTGAGCGCCACGTTGCGGCGGTGCTTCACGTCCTCCGCGAGGTAGACGGTGGCCATCCCGCCGCTGCCAAGCTCCCGCTCGATGACGTAGCGGTCGGCCAGGGCGGCCGCGAGGCGCTCGCGGGAATCGGACAGGGCTGAGACCTCGATCAGTGGACGCGTCTAAGATGAGGTCTGCGGACTGACGCTGCCACCGTGGGGGATAAGGGGAGCGGCGGCCGGCGTTTGCCCTCCAGCGCAGCGGAGCGTAGCTTCGGCCGCAGGTCCCCTCCCTGTAGGCAGGGCAACGCCGTGACCGATGACGCGTCCCGCAACGCCGCCGGTCTGCCTCCCGAGCTGGTGCGGCTCCTCCAGTCGCACGATTCCGCACAGGCGGATGCCGTGTGGCAGCGGTTCCTCGTCGCGCACCACAAGCTCCTCCTCTACGCCATCCGCACGACGGAGCGTGACCGCGACGTCGTGATGGACTGCTACGCCTACGTTCTGGAACAGCTGCGGCGGGACGACTACCGGCGGCTCCGTGCCTTCGCGGCCGGAGGGCGGGCCAAGTTTTCGACGTGGCTGGTGACCGTCACCTGCCGTCTGGTATTGGATCACAAGCGAAGCCGGTACGGCAGGGACCGGCCAACATCGGACGCACGAGCCGCCGAGCGCCTCGAGACGCGCCGGCGTCTGGTCGATCTGGTGGACAGCGTCGTCGAGGTGTCGGAACTCGCCGACTCCAACGCGGCGGATCCGGACGCGCGGCTCAGCGATGAAGAGCGCCGCGCCGCACTCCGGGCCGCACTCGCGGAACAGCCGGGGCGTGACCAGTTGCTCCTCAGTCTGCGGTTCCAGGATGACCGGTCGGCGCGCGAGATCGCCGACATCATGGGATTCCCGTCGCCGTTTCACGTGTATCGCCGGCTGAAGGCCGTGCTGGCACGGCTGCGGTCTGTCTTGGAGGCGAGGGGGATCGACGACGCCGAGCCGTAACCGGGATCTGCGCGCAAGAAGCAGCCCGGCGTCCGTGTGATCGTAACAGGCGGGAGCAATGCGCCCGCGGCGACCTAACCGGAAGACAGGCGTGATGATCGAATACGCAACCGATGCCGGGCACCCCACCGACGACGACCTCGCTGCGTACCTGGATCGGCGGCTGGACGCCGCTGAGCGAGATCGGCTGGAGTCGCATCTGGCGTGGTGTCCGGACTGCCGGGCGCAGCTGATTGCCGCGTCAGCCGTGATCCGTCGGCGGGCCGCGGTGCGGAAACGATGGGCCACGCTTGCACCGGTGGCCGCGGCCGCTGCCGCGGTCATCCTTCTCGTGGCCTTGCCCGAGGGGTGGCCGGGTGCCGGTAGCGCTCCCGCGCATCGGGACGCGCCGAGCGCCACCGCCACGATACCGATCCCGATTGCCCCGCAGGGCGAAGTCGACGCCGCCGAGGCCCTGGTGTGGCTCCGGCTGGAGCGCGCCGATCGGTATCGGGGCACGCTGTTCGACGCCTCGGGTGTGGTGGTCTGGCGCACGGAAACCGGGGATACCGTCGCGGCACTGCCGGACTCCGTGCGGCTCGAACCCGGTGCCACCTACCTCTGGCGCGTTGACGCCCGGGTCGACATCGACCGGTGGGTGCAGTCGGAGATGCTGCAATTCACGGTCGCCCCCGATGGCGGGAGTCCTGACCGGTGAGCGTGCGCTGATGCTCGCCGGCCTCGTACCGCTCGTGAGCGCGGTGACGGCAGGGGCGCTGTTCCAGACCGCCGCTCCGACGGAGCGTCTCGTCATGCTCGCTGAGACGGCTGCCACCGAGGTCCTCCTCGAGGAAGTGCGGCTCCATCCCGAGCAGGCGCGGCTCGCCTTCCGCGACTTGCTGCGAGGGAGCGCGACGGAGCCGTCGCCGGCCGCGGCCAGACTGGCGACCGCTTACACGGAGGTGTGGACCGATCGGTTCTTGCTCGCGTCCTTCGAGCGGTTCGAGGCCTGGTCGATTGCTGAGCGGCGCCACAAGCTCGCGGCCGACAGCCTCAGGGACGCGGGCAACGCCGCGTACACCGAAGTGGGGGTCGCCGCCGCTCTCGACCTGTGGCGGAGGAGCCTGGCGGGACACGAGCAACTGGGCGACACGACCGGCGTTGCCCGCTCGCTGGGGAACATCGGGGCGGCCTTCTACGGCACGGGCAAGCTCGACAGCGCCGGTGCCTACTACGAGCGATCGCGCCAGCTGGCAACGGGGATCGGTGACTTCGTCACCGCGGCCAATGCGCTGACCATGCTCGCGACCATCGACAAGGAGACCGGAAACTTGCCCGGCGCCGGGCGTGGCTATCTACGCGCGCTCGAGATGCACCAGCGCATCGGCGCTGTCCGGTCGGAGGCGGCCGACCGGCACAATCTCGGTCTCTTGGCCCTGTCGATCGGCGACGTTGCCGCGGCAAAGCGCGAGTTCGCGACGGCGATCGAGCTGAGCCGGCGCACCGGATACGCCGACGACGAGGCCGATCACCTGTCGAGCCTCGCCGACGTGCGGCTCGCCGAGGGAGCGTACGCCGACGCGGAGCAGCTGCTGCGCCGTGCGCTGACGCTCGACGAGGAAACCGGCAACCGCCTCGGCCAAGCTGGCGTGCACCACAGCCTCGGCGTACTCGGCATGGCACGCGGGGACTACGGCGCGGCCGTCACCGACCTGATGACGGCACTGGAGATCTTCGAGGCGATGGACCGGTCTGCCAACGCCGTTTCCGTCCGTGCCGATCTCGGACGCGCCCGCGCTGCGGCAGGAGATATCCGCGGCGGCCTGGCGGAGCTCCGCACGGCTACGCGCGCGGCCGAGGCGGCCCAGGTCGGCGCGTCGGTGCTGGCGGACCTCGCCCTCGCTCACGGGGACCTGAGCCTTCTGCTGAACGACTACGCTACGGCGCGTGACCGGTATGCGCGCGCCGAGCGGTCGTACCGGACGCTGGATGACTACCGCGGCGTGGCGGCGGCACTGCACGGACAGGCCTTTGTGCACGCGTATCAGGACGAGAGCAACGAGGCACTTAGCTTGTTAGAGCGGTCCCTTCGAACGCAGGAGAGATCGGGGGACGCGCGAGCAGCCGCCCTCACGCGGATGCTCGTGGCGGATGTGCACGCCAATGCCGGGGACCTGGCGTCGGCTCGCGCGGCAGCAGCGGAAGCCGTCGACGCGATGCGAGCATTGGGTGATCCCATCGGCGAAGCCGCAGCGCTTGCGGTATTGGGTAGCGCTGAAGCGAGCTCGGGCTTCGCGCACACTGCCGACTCGTTGTACGGCGTGGGACTCTCACGACTCGGGGCGCGCGGTGCACCCGACATCGCCTGGCGCCTCCATGCGGGACGTGCGGATCTGGCGCGGACCCGGGGCCGCGCAACCGCCGCAGCCGAATCGTACCGTAAGGCGATCAGGGACATCGAGTCCTCGGTAGGACCGGGCAGCTCCGTCGGCCGAGTGTCGGGCTATCTCGCCGACAAGTGGGAGGTATACGCGGCACTTGCGGATGTCGCGCGTCAGCTTGGTGATGATGTCACCGCCTTCGAAACGAGCGAGCGCCTGCGTGCGCAGCGGTTGCTCACTCTCCTCGATCACGGATGGGTGAGGACCGCTCGGTCGGATAGCGGGTTGGCAAGGCAGGAGCAGGACCTGCGACGGCGAATCGCGACCCTCACGACCCGCTTGGGTGTTGTGGAACGAAGCGTGGGCAGCCTGCGCGGTCCGGGCGCTGTCGGGCTGAGTCGGGAAGATGTTGCTCTCTCGCTGGAACGTGCGCAGCGAGAGTACGCTGGCCTCGCCGAGGAGATGTGGGATGCGGATCTCTCGATTGCGGACGTGGTACGCCCGACCACGGCGAGCTGGAGCGCCATCGCCGAACGGCTGCGGGAGAATGAGACGTTGCTCGAGTACCTGATCTCCGACTCGGCAGCCATGGTCTTCGTCATCAGCAAGTCCGGAATGCGGGTCCTCGAATTGGACGAGCCCAGGGACGCGCTGGCAGATCTGGTTGGGTTCACGCGCGGCGTTCTCATCCGTGGCTCGGACGCACGTGGTCCCGAGCTCTGGCGGGCACCGCTCGAGCGCCTCTATCAGCTCCTGGTAGCGCCGGTTGAAGGAACCGGCGCGCTGAATGGCGTGGAGCACATCATCATCGCGCCGCACGGTGAGTTGCACTACCTCCCATTCCACGCGCTGATAGGTCCGAGCGGGGCGTTTCTCATCGAACGGTTCACCGTCTCCTACACGCCGTCGGCGTCGGTGTGGGTGCGGCTGTTCGGGCGATCAGTACCGACGACAGAGGGGAAGGTGCTGGCGTTGGCTCCACGGGTGGTGGATCTGCCCGGAACGCGGCGTGAAATCGAGGCTGTTCGCCGCGTGTATGCTGATGCGGTCACCCTCCAGGGCTCGGACGCCACCGAATGGGCGTTGAGGACTGCCGCCGGTCCGTTCCGTGTGATCCACCTGGCGACGTATGGCGTGCTGAACCGGGCGAATCCTCTCTTCTCGTACATCGATCTCAATCCGGGCGGTGGCTACGATGGTCGCCTCGAGGTCCACGAGGTCTTTGGCCTGACCGCTGCTGCGGACCTGGTGGTGCTCAGCGCATGCGAGACCGGACTCGCCGCAGGGTCCCGAGCCGATGTACCCCCTGGAGATGATTGGGTCGGACTGGCGAGGAGCTTCCTGAGCGCTGGGGCGAGCAACGTGGTGGCCACGCTCTGGCGGGTGGAGGATGAAGCTACAGCAGCACTCGTTGCACAGTTCTATCGCGCAATGGGCGGGGGCGCATCGGTGAGAGAGGCACTCGCAGGGGCCCAGCGCAAGCTTCTCGTCGACCCGAGATGGGTGAATCCGTTCTACTGGGCCGGCTTTGTTCTCGTTGGAGCGGGGAGAGGTGGCACATGAGCGCACCAGCCAAACGGGATCCGACAACAGCTGTCCGACGACGGACGACCTCATGGTCGGTCAGTTTCCTCGCAGTGGCGATGGCAATCGTACTCGGGAGTTGCGTCGACGACACGAGCGATCCCACGGACCCGTCAGATCCTACCGACTCGGCTCCATCCGTGACCGAGTTCGATGGGACGGTCAGTGAGCCGATCACCGGAAGCGTCGTGGCAGCGGTCAGCCGACGGGATGTGCGGACGCCGTCGCTGAGCGACGATGCTTCGAGTTCCGGCGCGGCGGATGATTCTGTGAGCTTCGTGTCGCTGCGACCCGGATCACTGCCGGAGGCGGACTCCGTCCAGATCGTCAACCGTGCCTCCGGGTCGTCAGTGTCCGTGCTCGTCGTCGACGGTGGATTCGATCCGGTGGCGGTTCGGGCAATCGTCGGGGACACGCTCGAAATCACCCCGTTCAAGGCAAACATGCCGCAGCCGGCATTGCGGGCATACGTACCGCCTCGCCTCCCGCCGATCGTGGTGCGGACCAACCCGCCCCACCGAAAGACGAAGGTACCGCTCAACGCGTCGCTGGTCGTCGTGTTCAGTGAGCCCATCGCGTCCGGAACGGCGAACGCGGCGAATGTTCGGCTCCTGAAGGACACCATACCCGTGCCGGCAGACGTCAGGCTGGACCCGGTTGGTCTGCGGGCGGAGATCGCTCCCGAGATCCCGCTGCTTTCAGCAACCGAGTACAGGCTCCTCATCGAGACCGGGATCGCCGATCTGGCCGGTGACTCTCTGGAGCAGCGCGCGGAAGTCGTGTTTACCACGATCGAGGCGACACTGTCCGTTGCGCCGCAGGATGTATCGATCGCCGTGGGAGTGCAGGTGCAGCTCACGGCTCGCCTGATCAACGCAGCGGGTGGTGTCGAGCGGCTCCCGCCCGTGACCTGGTCCTCCTCCGATGCGAACCTGGCCGTCGTCTCCCCGACGGGGATGGTGACAGGCCTCGCCGACGGGACGGTCACCATCCGCGTCTCCATTGAGGGGCAGGAAGCGACGACGACGGTGGCGGTCGTCCCGACAGCGGGAACGACGATGCTGGAGCTGACAGCCGGAGGGTCCCACAGCTGCGGCCTCACCGCCGCGGGCTCGGCATACTGCTGGGGCTCCAACGAGTATGGTCAGCTTGGCGACGGGGTAGGCGGTGTCGGGATCAGTCAGTTGCGACCGGTTCCGGTGGTCGGCGGCCACATCTTCGCCATGCTGGCGGCCGGCTCCGATCACACGTGTGGGCTCACCGGGTCCGGGACGGTCTTGTGCTGGGGCCGTAACGACCACGGTCAATTGGGTGACGGATCGCAAGCGAACCGTGATCTGCCGGTGCCCGTTGCCGGAGCCGATGCGTATGTGGCCATCACGGCCGGTTTGGATCATGCGTGTGCGCGAGCGCCCACCGGCGTCCACTGCTGGGGCGACAATGCCGGCGAGGTCCTCGGCGGCTGGAGGATGTCCACGACGCCAGTCCTCATCGAGACCGCAGGAGGGCTCACCTGGGCGCCGATCGACTTCCAGACCCGCCGGGATACCAGCAGCACGCACTGGTGTCCACTGATCGTGAATGGGGGTGCCCTCTTCTGTTGGGGACAGCCGTCGGAAGGCCGTGCCGCCCTGGACCTGGCAACGCTGCTGGTTCCTTACACCGAAGGGACGTTCCCACGAATAGTCGACGTCTGGCTCGATGCGGGATCCAGCTGCACGGTGACCGTTGGGGGCGGCGCCTCCTGTATCCGTCAGTTCGCTCAGAACGACTACGACTTCGAGCATGACAATGGTGTAGGGGTGGAGGTAGACCGCGCAGTGCCCGGGTTCGACGTGTCGTACTGGTACCTCGAGGGTCACCCGTACGTAGGACAAGAATTCCCGTTCCCCTCCGGCACCGGCGTCGTGGTGAGCGGCCTTTTGCATACCTGCGCGCTCACGCCAGATGGCGAGGCGCACTGCTGGGGTGCCGCGGACAGAGGCCAGGTGGGCCGTCCCGTGGTCGAGACTGATCTGGCGAGCGATCCACGGTGGCAGGAAGCGGTTGCCGTACCGGACCCGGTTGCGGGCAGCCTCAGGTTTGCCACGCTCACGGCGGGCGAGTGGCACACCTGCGGCGTCACGTGGAGCGGCGAGACGTACTGCTGGGGCGCGAACACGTCCGGCCAACTGGGCGACGGCACCCAAGTAGACCGTGAGACGCCCGTGCAGGTGAGCTTCCAGGAGTAGGCGGCGGGCGGTCCGTCCGCCGCTCGACGCGCAAAGCGCTTTTCGGCGTCCGTGGTATCCGGGTAGGGCATCGATCCTACCCGGAGGCCACCATGAAGGCGATCCTGCGTACCATCCCCGTCATCCCGCTCGTACTCACGCTGACCACGGCATGTGCCGAACGACCCACCGGGCCGGAGGCCCCCGCGACGGCGAATCCCGGATTGTTCAAGAAGGGCGGGAATCCGGGAGGCGGCGGGGCAGGCAATGGAACTGAGCCGATCGCACTCACCGGCACTGACCTGGGGACGCTCGGCGGTGCTCTGGTCGACGTCGAGGGCATCAACGCGGACGGCTGGATCACCGGCTACGCCACAAAGGACGCGGACAGAGCGAGCAGGCGGCCCTTCGTGTGGATCGACGGGAGCGGCATGCAGGAGCTTCCGCTGCCCGACCGCTTCGTGCCCATGCCCGGAACGGAGGGCTACACCTCGCCCGTCCTCATCAACGACCATGGGACGATCGCCGGCGCTGCACCGGATCCCGCGCGAGATGGACACCATCAGACGCCCTTGGTTTGGACGTACGAGGCACCGGGAGGATGGATCCCGGCGGAACTTCCCCTGCCGGAACTCCCCGGCATGGCGGAAGCGGGGTCCGTCATACCGCGGGCCATGAACGATGCCGGCCAGATCGTGTTCATGGTGATGGACGCGTGCATGTGTGACGATCAACCGGCAGTCTGGACGCCAGCGGACGGTTCGTGGACGGCTCTCACCGAGCCCGCCGGCGCTCTCTGGACGCGCGCCGTGGCCATCAACGATCAGGGCGTCGTCGTGGGGTACAGCAGACTGGACGGAAGCGTCTACGAGGCGTACGTGTGGCACCTTCCGTCCACGGATCCCGTGGCCCTGCCCATCTACGACAGCTCTGTGAACCAGAGG
>JBDHDN010000085.1:0-10994 GCA_039591485.1 Gemmatimonadota bacterium | reverse complement strand
GCGCCAGCGCCCCGTACACGTCCTCGATGAGATCCGCCATGGAGTTGCCGGGGTCATCGCCATCCTGCGTCCCAATCCATCGGTAGTCGATACTGAAGACGACGTACCTGCCGCTCTGCGCAATCTTCCTCGCCAGACCACGCATGATGTCCTCGTCGTTGGCGCTCCATCCGCCGCCGTGGATGATGACGATGCATGGCAGGCTCTCCGCTCCCTCCGGTGCGTACACATCGTACTTGAGCGGCTTGACACCGGGCTTGGCGTAGACGACGTCATGCACGACGGCAAGTCCTTCGACCATAGAGGTCTCGATGAAGTACCCCCCCACATGCATGTCCTGATCCACCGTGACCTCGAGAGTGGATACCGATGGCGTGTCGTGATACATCAGGCCGAACATGCCTGGTACCGCGTAGTACAGCGCATCCACCACGAACCCGGGCTCCGGCGTCGCCGTGAGCGTGAGGATGGTCCCCGCCGCGTAGGTGCCGTCAGCCGGGGGCGCAGGGTCCACGTCGATCGTGCCGTGCCGATGCTCGTCGACCGCAACCGTGAACGCCGAGGCCTTTGCCGAGGGAAAGTGGCTTTGCTGACTCACGGATGCCGTGAAGGGGAGCACCGTCAGGGCCGTCGTTGCCGCCATGATGTATTTCATCGCCATTTACGCATGCTGAGAGTGAGAATCGTGCAGCTTCGGGATCGAAGCACCGTACGCCAGTCTCCGCCCGATCGAGCACACCCGCCGTCGGCAGCTCGTCGTTGCGAGCAGGATCAGGATACCACGGCTACCGGAGACGACCAGCCGGCGGTGATCCGCGCCACGCCACTCCCGTGCCCGTGTCCGTAGCCGATCATCGCTCCGACACCGCTGCGGTGGACGGCCTGCGCCGCCCTTCGACGGTGGGCCCGTCCGATCCCGGCGCCAGACTGTTGTTCAGCGTCAGCGACACGCCATCGCCCTCGAACCGTGCGACCAGGATCTCCGTGTGCGGGCTCTCGATGTACCGCAGGATCAGCCGCAGTGTACGCTCGTCCTCCCACGCGTACGCGCCGGCGACCTCGAGTGGAGGCAGGCCAACGTACGCTGCCGTTGCCGGCACGAGATAGGGGCCACGCCGTGTCGTCTCGTTATGGACCCACGCTCCATCGCCGAAGGCGAAGGTAACGTCACCGTCGTCGGTCACCATGGTCACGGTGCACGGTCCGCTGCTGCACCGGAAGGACAACGACTGAATGCCCCGATCGTTTCGCGAAACCGCATATGTCGCCTCCCCGACCGGGATGTCCGGAGCGGGCACCGCAGCGCTCATCGGCACGGGTAGCGCAAGGGCTGCCAGTCTCTCCGCGAGCCTCGCGTCCGCTTCGCGGCTTCCCGGCAGCGGACCGTCCTGTAGAGCCGGCAGCAGGTACTCCCAGACCAGATCGATCTCGCTCTGCATGTCCGCCGTCTCGGACGTGATTACGACGACGGCATCCTCGTTCGGCATCACGATGATGAACTGGCCGAATGCACCGTCGGCCCGGAACGCGTCGTGTCGGGAGCGCCAGAACTGGTACCCATAGCCCTGCAGCCAGTCGCTGGTTTGCCGGATGCTGTCCGGCAGCTCGGGCGCCTGCAGGATCGATGCGGTGGTCGCCTCCTGCACCCACGCGGCCGGCAGCAGCTGCTCGCCGTGCCACATGCCATTCTGCAGATAGAGTTGGCCGAACTTGGCCATATCCTCCGTTCGGATCCTCAGACCCCATCCACCCGTGTTGCGGCCTTGAGGATCGACCTCCCAGTCGACGTCGGTGATACCGAGCGGGGTGAACAGCCTCGGGGTCAGATACTCGAGCACCGTCTCACCGCTGACCGTCGTGACGATCGCCGAGAGCATGTACGTGCCCAGCGTGTTGTACAGGAACGTCGCACCCGGCTCCTCCACGACGGGGGTTGCCAGAAACGCTCGCACCCAATTGCTGTCACGGGCTACCACTCCCGTGGGATCGGGATTCTGACCGATTGTCATGGCGATGACGTCTCTGACCGTGAGCGCCGCCAAGTACGGACTCACCGTGTCCGGCAGCTCCGTCGGGAAGAAGGAGATGACCGCGTCATCGAGGCTGAGCAGCCCCTCGCTCACGGCGAGCCCGATCGCCGTCGACGTGAAGCTCTTGCTGGTGGAGTACATGGTGTGCTTGAGATCGGATCGATACGGCTCCCACCACCCCTCCGCGATCACCTTGCCGTGACGCACGAACATGAAGCTGTGGAACTCGTGATCGCTCCGTGCGACCGCGTCCAGGAAATCGATGATACCCTCGGCACGAACACCTTCCGCCGCCGGCGTGCTGCGCTCGAGCGACGTGGAACGATCGTGATCCGCGCATGCCGAGAGTGTCAGGACAATCACGGAGACGATCGACAGTGCTTTGCGTGGCATGGCTCGTCTTCACCGTATCGACAGATCGCACGGTTTCCGATCCTCTGCCGTCACCGTGCTCCCGGATTCACTCCGACAAACTTACGCATCGTCAGGCCCGCCGCGAGCATCCCATCACGAGACGCCGTATGAGCCCTGGTCTTCGGACACGATGACCAGTACTGTATTTCCCTGCCACACGCGCACGAGAGGTGCCCCGATGCGTCGCTCATGGACACGATATCCGGCCGCCCTGTTCGTCCTGCTGCCATTCCAGATCCACGCAGTTGACGGGGGCGGTCAGTCGCCGGTCTCGCTGACGCGGCTCCGCTGCGAATACTCGATCAATCCTCTTGGCATTGATGTGCAACAGCCTCGTCTCAGCTGGGAGCTCGTTGCCGACGGACGCGGCGTGACACAAGCGGCGTTTCAGATTCGCGTCGCCGAAACGGCTGCGGATCTCGGGAGCGCTCCGATCTGGGACACGGGGCGTATCGATTCCGATCGGTCGGTGCACGTGGCATACGAGGGTCCGACGCTGGTAGCGGGACAACGGTACTACTGGCAGGTCCGCGTTTGGGACGGTGACGGGACACCTTCTGCCTGGAGCGGACCCGCGTGTTGGGAGATGGGCCTGCTCGACCCACCGGATTGGCAGGCATCCTGGATCAGTCCTGACTGGGAGGAGGAACTCACGACTCCCCAGCCCGCACCGATGTTGCGTTCGACATTTGCAGTCGATGGTGAGGTGCAGTCGGCGCGCGCCTACGTCACGAGCCTCGGGCTGTACGAGGCGCAGATCAATGGGGAGCGTATCGGGGATCAGGTCTTCACCCCGGGCTGGACCAGCTACGACACCCGCCTCCAGTACCAGACCTACGACGTCACCGGCCTCCTCCAGACAGGAGAAAACGCCATCGGTGTGATGCTGGGAGACGGTTGGTATCGCGGCTACCTGGGATGGAGCGACCGTCGCAACACCTACGGCGAGCGGCTGGCACTCCTGCTTCAGCTTCGGATCATCTATGCCGACGGCCGCGTGCAGATCGTCGGCTCCGACACCTCCTGGAAGGCAACCACCGGCCCCATCCGCATGTCCGATCTCTACAACGGCGAAACCTACGACGCTCGGCTCGAAAAGCCGGGTTGGACCGAGGCAAGCTTTGACGACGGCGACTGGGCTCGCGTGCGCCTCCTCGACCACCCCAAGGACATTCTGATCGCGCCGACTGGCCCCCCGGTGCGGAGGATCGAGGCGATCACCCCCGTCGCCGTGCTGCACACACCAGCCGGCGAGACGGTCATCGACATGGGGCAGAACATGGTGGGTTGGGTGCGCCTGAAGGTGCGCGGTGAAGCCGGGACGACCGTGACGCTGCGCCACGCCGAGGTGCTGGACGCGGAGGGCAACTTCTACACGGACAACCTGCGCAACGCAGCGCAGACCGTACGGTACACACTCAAGGGCGGCGCCCAGGAGATCTACGAGCCGCACTTCACGTTCCAGGGATTCCGGTACGTCGCGGTCGACGGGCTACCCGCCGAGCCGACGACGGAGACCCTCACTGGCATCGTCATCCACTCGGATATGCCTCCGACCGGCAGCTTCGAGACATCGAATCCGCTGATCAACCAACTGCAGCACAACATCGTCTGGGGGCAGAAGGGCAACTTCCTCGACGTCCCCACCGATTGCCCACAACGCGACGAGCGGCTCGGGTGGACCGGTGACGCCCAGGTCTTCGCACGCACGGCAGCGTTCAACATGGATGTCGCCGGTTTCTTTACGAAGTGGCTCGCCGACCTCGCCGCCGATCAGAAACCCAACGGAGCGATCCCATTCGTCATTCCCGACGTGCTCATGCGCGGCAACCCCGCCGGCATCGGCGCGACCGGATGGGCCGACGCGGGCGTGGTCATCCCCTGGACGCTCTACCTCGCGTATGGCGACACCCGCATCCTCGAAGCCCAGTACGAGAGCATGCGGGCCTGGGTCGAGTACATGCGCAACCGCGCAGGCGAGGATCGCATATGGGACGGCGACTTCCACTTCGGTGACTGGCTCGCCTACGCCACCGATCGATCGGACTACCCCGGCGCGACGACCGACAAGGATCTCATCGCCACCGCCTATTTTGCCCACTCGACAGATCTGCTCCGGCGGATCGCCGCGATTCTCGGCAAGGAGGGCGACGCCGCAGAGTATGCCGCCTTGCGAGGGGACATCGAACAGGCCTTCAGGAGTGAGTTCATCACGCCCAACGGACGGGTCGCGTCCAACACGCAGACGGCATATGCACTTGCGCTGTCGTTCGGACTGATGCCTGACGGGCAGGAGGAGCAGGCCGCGCAGCGTCTCGCCCAGGACGTGCGTGCCTTCGAGCATCACCTGACCACCGGGTTCCTCGGTACACCACTACTGAGCCACGTGCTCAGCGATCGCGGTCACCTCGACGTCGCGTACGCGCTGCTCAACCAGGACACCTACCCTTCATGGCTGTACCCGATCACCATGGGCGCAACCACGATCTGGGAACGGTGGGACGGGGTCAAACCGGACTCGAGCTTCCAGGACCCCGGTATGAATTCGTTCAACCACTACGCCTACGGAGCGATCGGCGCGTGGCTCTATCGGGTTGTGGCCGGCATCGACGTGGACCCGGACGAGCCCGGGTACAAACACCTCGTCATCCGGCCCCAGCCGGGAGGAGGCTTGACCTACGCACGCGCCACGCTGCAGACGATGTACGGCCCCACGGCTTCGGCATGGGAGCTCGCAGACGGTCAGTTTCGGCTCGATGTCACCGTTCCGCCGAACACACACACGACGGTACTGCTGCCGCATGCCGTGCTCGCGCAGGTCACCGAGAGTGGCGTACCGGTTGGTGCCGCCGACGGAATCACGCGCGCAGTGCAAGACGGCGACGCCGTGAGCATCGAGGCGGGCTCCGGTCGGTATCGATTCGCGTACCACGCACGGGACGTTCAGTAGGCGGCCGTTCCGCTGCGATGCGTGCGCATCCGCGATTGGCGAGGGTACGTCGGCGTGCAGGCAGCCCCTCGGATCGCCGACGGTGCATCGGCGATCCGAATGCGATCGCTCAGGCGGCGCTCATCGCAGGAACGCCTCCGGCAAGCCGCCGTCGACGTTGAGGATCTGTCCGGTCGTCTTGGCAAGCCGATCGCTCACCAAGAGGAAGATCGCTTCCGCCTGATCCGCCGGTGTGATCGATCGCTTCGTGAGCGTACGATCGGCATAGAACTCGGCCAGCCGCTGCCGGAGTATCTCGGTATCCTCACTGTCGTCGTGCGGCAGACCGTACTTGGCGAGGGATGCGATGACGCGATCTCTCGGAAACATCGCACTGCCCTCGACGACGGTAGCCGGCGCGACGCCGTTGACCCGGACCAGCGGAGCGAGCCGTACCGCGAGCTCGCGAACCAGGTGGTTGGCGGCCGCCTTGCTCGCATCGTAGGCCCGGCTCGCGGCCTTCGGCACGACTGCATTGACGCTCGTGGTGACGACCAAGCTACCGGGAAGCGCCTGACGCTCCCAGATGCGCTGCACTTCATCCGCGAGCAAATACGAGCCCGTCACATTCACGCGGAACGATTGCTCCCAGCTCGCGTCGGGAATCCGGCCGCTGGCATCGGAGCTGATGTAGGCGCCAGCCGTCACGATGACGTCGTCGAGCCCGCCGTAGGCGAGGATGACATCGTCCAGCACGGACCGGATGGATGCGCGTACGGTGATGTCCCCCCCGAGCCCGATCGCATCCCCGGACGCAGCGATACCGGTGCCGGCGACGCCGATGCCCATGCCGACGCGTGCGAGGATACCCTCGGCCGTTCCCCGGGCGGCGTCGGCATCGAGGTCCAGCGCCGCGACGACCGCCCCCTCCCGAATCAGCCGATCGGCGACCGCACGGCCGATGCCGCTTCCCGCCCCGGCGACGAGCGCAATGTGCCGCGCGAGCTCGCGCTCAGGCGGCATGCGTCGGAGCTTCGCCTCCTCCAGCGCCCAGTACTCGATGTCGAACGCCTCCTGCCTCGGCAGCGCCATGTAGCGCGAGACCGCCTCGGCGCCGCGCATCACTTCGACGGCGCAGCGATAGAACTCGGCGGTCACGCGGCTCTCGCTCTTCGACTTCCCCCAGCCGATCATCCCGATCCCGGGGATCAGCACGACCGTGGGATCGCCGCCGCGCATGGGTGGCGAGGCCGAGCGCCGACACGTCTCATAGTACGCCGTGTAGTCACGCCGGTACTGCGCCAGGCCGTGATCCAGCTTCGCTCGCAACGCATCGAGCCCCTCGCGCTTCGGATCCCACTCCACGTAGAGGGGTTTGATCTTCGTTCGGAGAAAATGATCCGGGCACGACGTGCCGAGCTCCGCCAAGCGCGGCGCGTTGGCAGCACAGACGAAGTCCAGCACCTCGGCGCTCATATCCACCGTGGCAATCGCTCGTCCGTTCGCGGCGAGCCGGCCCCTGAGCCACGGTAGCAGTTCGACCAGCACCGTGCACCGTTCCTCCGCAGCCAGCGCCGGGTACCGGGGGCCGCCGAAGGTCTGCTGCCCCTCGTCGAAGCGCGCAAGGTACGTCGCCGCCTGGTCGACGAGTCGGAGCGTGAGGTGGTAGCACTCCCTGTCGTCGTCGGCCCAGTTGATCAGCCCGTGGCCTCCCAGCACGACCCCCCGCGCTTCGGGATGGTCGCGGCAGACCGCCTCGAGCGTGAGACCGAGCTCGAATCCCGGCCGCATCCAGTCCACCCACACGATCTCGTCGCCGTAGATCTCGCGGGTCAACTCCCGCCCGTTCTTCGCCGTCGCCACGGCGATGCACGACACCGGGTGCATGTGATCGACGTGGGCGTGCGGGACGAAACTGTGCAGCGGCGTGTCGATGCTCGGTGCCCGCGGATTGCGACCGAACGTCGCGTGAGGATACATGGCCACCATGGCGTCCTCGGCGGGCGTCTTCGGACCGCGCTCGTCGAAGCCGGCGTACACCTGCCGCAGCCCGAGCAGCTGCTCCTGATAGAGCGACGCGAAGTGCTCCGCCTTCGCCGTGCGCAGGTCGCCTCCCGAGCCCTTGACCCACAGGATCTCGACGGGGCGGCCCGTCAGGGGATCCTGCTCGACCAGCTTTGCGGACGTATTCCCGCCGCCCGTGTTCGTGATCCGCCAGTCGCTCCCGAGGAGATTGGACCGGTAGACGAGTCGCTCGAGCGGATCGAGCGTCTCGGCGACGGCGTCGTCCCAACGATCCTCGACGAACGTGAATGAAGGTGTAGGCGGCTTCCTATCCATGACCCTTCGTCTTGGCAGAGGTGCGTGACGGTAGGCGTCAGTCGGGCCCGGGCCGGTAGACCTGCAGTCGGCTCGAGGCAGCGGCAATATCGCGAATGCCCGCACCATCCGGCAGGTCTCCCATAGTTCGCGCCTGGATGAGGAGATTCCCCAGCGCCGTTGCCTCGACCGGGCCGGCCACGACCTCGCAGCGGCAGGCACTGGCCGTGAGCTCACACAGGAGCGCGTTCTGCGATCCACCCCCGAAGAGATGGATCCGATCGTACGTGGCGCCGGTGACACGCTCGAGCTCGGCCAGCGTGCGGCGATAGCTCGCCGCGACGCTCGACAGAATCGCGAGCACGATCGCGCCGCGGGAACCCAAGGCTCCCAGGCCTCGCTCGCACACGTACGCGTGGATCCGTGCCTCCATCGGGCCGCGCGCGAGGAAGCGACCGTCTTCGAGGTCGATGATCGTCTCGCCGGCCGACGAACCTGCGTGCTGCTCGGCTCTCGCTGCCCGTTCGAGATCGGCCCACTCAACCGGATTGGTGGCCTGCCACTCCCGCATGCACTCCTGCAGCACCCAGAGCCCGGTGAGGTTCTTCAGGAACCGGATCGTGCCGTCCAGGCCTGCCTCGTTCGTAAACCCCGTCTCGCACGCGGCAGCGCTCAGCAGCGGCGTTGCCCGCTCCACCCCCATCAGCGACCAGGTGCCGCAACTGATGAACGCCCAGCGTCCGGCTGATGGGCTGGCTGGGGCGGCGGCGACGGCGCTCCCTGTGTCGTGTGAGCAGGCAGCCACCACCGCCAGTTCCGGCGCGGGCGACGCCTGGCCCAAGAGGGTACCGGATGGGACGATGTCCGGCCAGCGAGACGGCTCGAGTCCGAATCGCTCCATGAGACCACGCGACCACTGCCGGGTACGCACGTCCATCAGCTGTGTCGTACTGGCCATCGAGACCTCGACGGCTCTCCGACCCGAGAATCGGTAGTTGAAGTAGTCGGCAAGTGGCAGGTGGAGCGCGATGCCACTGCGCAGGCCGCCGGACGCCTCGGCGAGGAGCTGGTAGAGCGTGTTGAACGGCAGGAACTGAATGCCCGTGATCGCATAGATCTCGGCCGCCGGTACGATCTCCAACGCCCACTCCATCACCCCCTCGGTTCGCACATCGCGATAGCAGTGGGGATTCCCGATTGGCGCACCTGCGGCATCGAGCGACACGTAGTCCACTCCCCAGGAATCCACACTCACGCTTCTGAGCCCAGGCGCGGTAGCCCTCGCCATTCCGAGTCCCGCTTGAAGCTCCGACCACATCACCGCCAGATCCCAGAACAGGTGATCCTCGCTCTCCAGTACCGGGGTGGTGAACCGGTGGACGTCGGTCATCTCGAGCACATCGCGGTCGAGGACGCCCAGCACCGCCCGGCTCGTCGATGCCCCGAGGTCGAACGCCAGGTACGACCGGTGTTCCCGCGAGGTCACAGGCTCTGTGGTGGAGCGTACGTGCTCGCGACCCGCGCTCCGGCAACGCGATCCCGGTACCCGGAATCACGGAACGCCCTGACCGGATCGAGCGCACCGCCACTTCGTAGCCGCGCCTCCGCGGTGAGCGGTCGTACGTCGGTCTCGTAGGCCTCGGTCAGGGTACGCTCAGCCATGATCACGTCGTTCGTCTGCTGGCACTCCGCAAGTCGCGCGCGATCGACCACGAGCGCGCGCGCATACGCATTCTGCAAGGCGACGACGCTTTGCAGCAGCGCTTCGATCGGGTCCTTGAGGTTGTGGCTCTGGTCGATCATGTACGCCGGCCTGAACGTCTCGCCCAGCTGGCTGCCGGCATCCACGAGCTCGTTGAAGACCAGGAAGAGCTGGTAGGGCCGAATCGAGCCGGTCGTGAGATCGTCGTCGCCGTACATGGCATCGTTGAAGTGGAACCCGCCGAGCTTCCCCGCCGTGATGAGCCGGGCGACGACCATCTCGACGTTGGTGTTGGGAAGGTGATGGCCCAGGTCGACCAGGCACGACGCCTGCTCGCCCAGCGCTTGCGCGAGCATCAGCGAACTACCCCAATCCTGCACGACGGTCGAGTAGAAGGCCGGCTCGTAGGGTTTGTGCTCGGTGAAGAGTCGCCAGTCGTGCGGCAGCTCCTTGTAGATCGCCTGCAAACTTGCCCGCACCCGCTCGAAGCTCCGCCGAAGATGGACCTGCCCTGGATAGTTGGATCCGTCGGCCAGCCAGATCGTGATGGCCGTGGATCCCAGCGTCCGTCCCACGTCGATGACGTGCAGGTTGTGCGCGATGGCCTGCTCCCGCACGGCCGCGTCCGTGTGACCGAGTGATCCGAACTTGTAGCTGAGCGCCTGCCCCGGCTGGTCCTGAAAGGTGTTCGAGTTCACCGCGTCGAAACCGAGTCCGAGCGCACCGGCCCGCTCGACGAGCGCCTGGGCGTCATCCGGTTCGTCCCAGGGGATGTGGAGGGATACGCGCGGTGCGGCACCCGTCAATCGATGGATGACGGCGACATCCTCGAGCTTCTCGTCGATGACGCGCGGCTCCCCTAATCCGGGGAACCTGCCGAAGCGCGTGGCTCCCGCACCGAGGGCCCATGACGGAATCGCGACCGCGAAGGCGCTGATCCGCTCGACCACATGAGCGACGTCGATCCCCCGCGCAGCGAGTCGGCTCTCGAGATGCCCCATGTCGTCCCGGTGCGCGGCGAGCGTCACCTCGTTGCCCTGCCGAATGTGTTCTGCCTCGATCATTCTGTCGCCTGACGGTGAGCGGCTTCGTCCTTGACCATCCAGAACGGAGCGGTGGCGAACCACAGGAGGGCGCCGACCGCCATGAGGACGGCGTGCGTGGTCCAGGTCAGCCGACCGGTGAACACCAACACTGACGGGAGCACGGTCAACCCGAGTCCGGCGATCGATCCGACCTTGAGGAGGGTTGTCATGCGCGGTTTCCTCCGCCATGCCCGGCGCGCACGAGTTCGGACGTGCGCTGCTGCATGGTGCTGAGTACGACGTAGATCGCCGTCGCGATGAACCACCCGGGAAGCCCCAGGAAGAAGATCTGGAGCCCCCAGGCGGCGTTGATCGCCCAACAGGCCGCGAGCGTCACGCCCCAGGACGCCGCTGCCGGCCAACTGAAGGCGATCGCCTTCCAGTCGGCGTAGTGCTGGCGCAGCCCCAGTCGGGGGAGGAGCCAGAAGTCGGCGAAGATGACGGACCCCATCGGCATCAGGATGAGACCGTACAGCGCCACGAAGTCGAGCAGGCGCATCATCAGCGCCGGAAAC
>JBDHDN010000084.1:0-11025 GCA_039591485.1 Gemmatimonadota bacterium | reverse complement strand
CCTTTATAGCGCAATGAATTAAAATAGGTTCTGTCCCCTTTCGAGCGAGCACCCCTTCATGATCGAATTCGCGCGGCAGCCGACACCGGCTGAGCACCAAGGCTGCCGTCCGCCGCGCCCGCGTTGTGTGTGGGGACATGCGGCTGCCGGTTGCTCCCCGAAGGAGACACCCGCGTGAGCGAGCTGACCGAGCGATTGCAGGCCGCGATCGTCGACCGCTACGCGATCGAGCGCGAGGTGGGAGAGGGGGGGATGGCGACCGTGTTCCTGGCGCACGACGCGAAGCACGATCGCAAGGTGGCGGTCAAGGTGCTCCGACCCGAGCTGGCCGCCGTCATCGGCGCCGAGCGGTTCCTGCAGGAGATCAAGGTCACCGCCAATCTGCAGCACAGCCACATCCTCCCCCTGTACGACTCCGGCTCCGCCGACGGCTTCCTGTTCTACGTGATGCCGTACGTCGAAGGCGAGACGCTCCGCGCGAAGCTCGACCGGGAGAAGCAGCTCGGCGTGGAGGAGGCGATCGCCCTGACCCGCGCGATCGCCGGGGCACTGGAACACGCGCACAAGCGGGGCGTGATCCACCGGGACATCAAGCCCGAGAACATCCTGCTGCGCGACGGCGACCCGCTGATCGCCGATTTCGGGATCGCGCTGGCGCTGAGCCACGCGGGCGGGAGCCGGCTGACGGAGACGGGACTCAGCATCGGCACCCCGCACTACATGAGCCCCGAGCAGGCGATGGGCGATCGGGAGCTCGACGCCCGGAGCGACGTCTACTCGCTCGGCGCCATGCTGTACGAGATGCTCACCGGCGATCCGCCGTACACGGGATCCACCGCGCAGGCGATCGTGGCCAAGGTGATCACCGAGAAGGCGCCGCTGGTCTCGACGATCCGCGACACCGTGCCCGAACACGTGAGCGCCGCCATCGCGCGGTCACTCAACAAGCTCCCGGCAGACCGGTTCCCCTCGGCGTACGAGTTCGCGCAGGCGCTGGTCCGGCCGGACATGGCAACGCTCACCGCGGCGCGGTCCACGGGTGCCCCGCGACGACGTGCCGCACTCACTCCGGTCGCGTGGGCCGGCTGGGGAGTGGCTGCAGTCGCGACGGCGCTCGCAGGCTGGCTTGCGCTGCGCGCCGGTCCGGAAGAGCCCGTCTCACGCTACAGCGTCCGGCTGCCGGTCGACCAGCGCCTGGCGATGGCGCGCGGTACCCGTATCGCCCTCTCGCCCGACGGTTCCCAGTTGGCGTATGTCGGCCCGGCGGACTTGGGCCTCCAGATCTGGCTCAGGCCGCGTGATGCGCTGGTCGCAACCCCGCTTCCGAGTACGGATCAGGTGGAGCACGTCTTCTTCTCACCCGACGGCCGCCGGGTCGGGTTTTTGAACCAGGCCCAGCGGCTCATGACCGCCTCGCTGAGCGGGGGGCCGCCGGTGGAGCTTGCCGACACCGCGGTGGGCCTCGACGGCGCGACGTGGAGCGCGGACGGCTACGTCTACTTCGACGGGTTCACCGGCGGGGGCACCAACGGCCTGCGGCGCGTCCCTGAGAGCGGCGGGCCGTCGGTCGTGGTGACGACCGTGGACACCGCGGCGGGCGAGTCGGACCACATCTGGCCCACCGCACTGCCCGACGGACGCGGCGTACTGTTCGTCGTGACGCGCGGGGGAAACCCGCTGACCTCCGACATCGCGCTGCTGCCGCCCGAGGCAGAGACGTTCACGGTGCTGGTGCGGGGGGTGGCGGCCGCCTATGCCCCGTCCGGGCACCTGCTCTACGTGACGGCGGACGGATCGCTGATGGCGGTGCCGTTCGACCTCGACGACCTTCGCGTCACGGGAGAGCCGGTTGCCCTCGGCAGCGACGTGGGCATCCGTCCCTTCGGCGCCACGGACCTGGCGGTCGCCGGAGACGGTACGGTTGCGTACCTGACCGGGAAACGCGCCGACGACCCCAGCGAGGTGGTCTGGGTCGGGATGGAGGGTTTGATCGAAGTCATCGATCCGACATGGGTCGGCAGCTTCTCGACGCTGGCCGTCTCGCCCGACGGGAATCGACTCGCCGTGAGCGTGCTCACCAGCGGCGACGAGCAGCTCTGGATCAAGGACCTGCCGCGTGGGCCGCTGACCAAGCTCACGTTCGACGGCGCGCTCAACTGGCGTCCCGTCTGGCTCCCCGACGGACGGACGGTCTCGTTCACGTCCGACCGGGCGGGCTCGACGAGGATCATGAGCAAGCGGGCCGACGGCAGTGTGCCCGCGGAGGTCGTGCTCGAGCTGGGGAGCGACGCCACCCCGCAGGAAGCCGTGTGGCATCCGCGGGAGCGATGGCTGGTGTACCGCCAGACCCCGCGGGACATCCGCGCGATCTCGCCCGCGGGCGACACCGTCCCGATCGTCGCAACGCCGTTCGAGGAGCGCGCGCCGGCGCTCTCGCCCGACGGCCGCTGGCTGGCCTACCAATCTGACGAGTCGGGCCGCTTCGAGGTGTACGTGCGCCCGTTCCCGAACAGCAACTCGGGCAAGTGGCAGATCTCGACCGATGGCGGTGTGGTGCCGCGCTGGGCGCCCGACGGCCGTGCGCTCTACTACCTCGGGCCGACGAGCCTGATGGCGGTCGAGGTCGGCTCGGGTATGACGTTCACCCCGGGCAATCGGCGCGCGCTGTTCTCGACCGAGTTCCTGTCGATCATCCAGGAGTCGAGTTACGACGTCATGCCGGACGGGCGGCGCTTCGTGATGATCCGCAACCGGGCCTCGGCCGAAGACGCCGAGTTGATCGTGATCGAGAACGTCGCCGGGGCCCTCGCGGGCCGGGGGCGGTGAGCGCTCGAGGCGTGGCGCGGTCGGCCGATTCGGAGAGAGCCCATTCGTTCACCACGACGCGACGATCCGATGATCGCAAACGGAGGACGCAGATGACCGCTGCACGGAGATGGCGGGTGTTCGCCCTTGGGCTGGCGGGGCTCGCGTGCGCGACCCCCGCGCTGAGCGCCCAGAGCGCCGCGACGGATTACCGCGACGAGTTCCTGTCGCATTTCGGCCGCTCGAGCATGAAGATGACGCGGCTCGCCGCCGCGATGCCGGAGAGCGCCTACACCTGGAGCCCGGGCGAGGGTGTGATGTCGGTGGCGCGGGTGTACATGCACATCGCGCGCTACAACTACCTCTACCTCGACGGTTCACTCGGCGTGCCGGCGCCCGAGGGGGTGGACTGGCGGAACTTCGAGTCGGTCACCGACAAGGCGACCATCGAGGCCGCGCTCGCCGCCTCGATCGAGCACGTGCAGCGGCACGTCGAGGCGATGAGCGAGGCGGACCTCACACGCATGACCACGCTCTATGGCCGAGATGTCCCGGGCTGGGCCGTGCTGTTCCAGCTGCTGTCCCACATGAACGAGCACGTCGGCCAGTCGGTCGCATATGCCCGGATGAACGATGTCGTGCCGCCGTGGTCGCGCTGAGACGGATGATTGCAGAGTACAGAGCGGCAATTGGCCCTGGACGGAACGACGGGAGCACGGGCTGCGTGAGCGGATCGAAGCCGTATGGGAGAGGGAACCTTGCACGTTGCACCGTGCGGGCGACGCCGGTAGCTGCGGGTACTGAGGAGGCAGGTTCGTGAGCGACATCCTCGAGCGACTCAAGTCCGCACTCGCCGACCGCTATACCATCGAGCACGAGCTCGGGGCGGGCGGCATGGCCACGGTGTACCTCGCGCACGACGTGAAGCACGATCGCAAGGTGGCGGTCAAGGTGCTGCGTCCGGAGTTGGCGGCACTCCTCGGCGCCGAGCGGTTTGACCGCGAGATCAGGATTTCGGCGAGTCTGCAACACCCCAATATCCTGACACTGATCGATTCGGGTGAGGTCGACGGTATCCTCTACTACGTCATGCCGTATGTGCAGGGGGAGTCGTTGCGCGAGCGGCTCCAGCGGGACGCGCCCCTGCCGATCGACGAGGCGCTGCGCTACATCGCCGACATCGTCGATGCCCTCATCCCCGCGCACCGACAAGGGATCGTCCACCGCGACATCAAGCCTGAGAATGTCATGATCGCCGAGCGGCACGCGATGGTGATGGACTTCGGGGTGGCGAAGGCGGTGCAGTCGGCCAAGGAGGGTCCGCAGCTCACCACCGCCGGGTTGTCGCTCGGCACGCCGACCTACATGGCGCCGGAGCAGGCGGCCGGTGATCCGGACGTCGACGATCGCGCCGACCTCTATGCCGTCGGGGTCATGGCGTACGAGCTGCTGACGGGGCAGCCACCGTTTTCGGGTCCGACGGCTCAGGCCGTCATGGCTGCGCACATTGCCGAGGCGCCCGTGCCGATTCGCGAGCGCCGCGCGGACCTGCCCGAGCCGCTCGCCGCAGCCGTGATGCGGTGTCTGGTGAAGCGTCGCGATGAGCGGTGGCAGTCGGCGGACGAGCTGCTGCGGTCATTGGAGAAGCTGAGCACGCCCGGCGGCGGGATTCCCTCGGTCGAGCGCCGGCTGCGGCGCTCGCCAGGGGTGATCGGCGCGAGTGCGGCAGCCGGGCTGCTGATTGCGGTACTGGGCATCTGGGGATGGCGTGCTGCGACCCAGGCGGCCGACCTTCGCTGGGCACAGGAGGTCGCCCTCCCCGCCATCGACAGTGCACTCGCCGGGGGCGTCATGAGCCGGTTTGGCGCCTGGGTCGTGGCGCGGGAGGTCGAGGAGCGACTCCCGGATCACCCCCTCGTCGGCGACCTGCAGAGTCGCACCGGCTACCTGCGAACAATCGATACCGATCCGACGGGGGCTGCGGTCGAGGTGCGAGGGTACGCCGACGATGACACGACGTGGGTGCCCCTGGGCACGACCCCGCTCGTCGACGTCCGCCTCCCGAATACCCTGCTCGGCGTCAGGATAACCAAAGCGGGGTTCGAGCCGCGTGGCGGCGCCATCATCCCGTGGCGGATTCCGGAACTGATCCGGCTCGATACGCTCGGTGCGCGGCCGACCGGCATGGTCCGGGTATCCGGCGGCGCGACCGTGATTCAGTTGCCCGGACTCGATCACGTCGCGTCTCCGACGATCCGCGATTACTACATCGGCCGCTATGAAGTGACGAATGAAGAGTTCAAGGCGTTCGTCGACAGTGGTGGGTACACGCGGCCGGAGTTCTGGACGGAGCCGTTCGTGCTCGACGGGCGGACCCTGTCGTTCGACGACGCGATGGCGCGGTTCGCCGATGCGACGGGCCGCCGTGGACCGTCGACGTGGGAGGGCGGTTCGTTCCCGGCCGGGCTGGACACGCATCCCGTCGCGGGCGTGAGCTGGTTCGAGGCGGCGGCGTACGCCGCGTTCGCGGGCAAGGCACTGCCGACGATCGTCCACTGGGCGCGCGCTGCCGAAACGCAGGCGAGTGCGTGGATCGTCCCGCTCAGCAATCTCCGGGGGACCGGGACGGCTCCGGTCGGGGCGCACGGCGGGGTGGGACCGTACGAGACGTTCGACATGGCGGGCAACGTGCGGGAGTGGTGCTGGAATGCCGTCGGGGACGAGCGGTACATCCTGGGGGGCGGTTGGAACGACGAGCCCTACCAGTTCAACGACGCCTACGCGCAGTCGCCCTGGGATCGTTCCAGCACGAACGGCATCCGGTTGGCCGAGTATGATCCGGCCGAGGACCTGTCGGCGGCGTCCGGTGAGATCCGGAGAGCGTTCAGGGATTTCTCGAAGCTGCGGCCCGTCTCCAACGACGTGTACGCCGCCTACCGCCGGCTCTTCGATTACGACCGCACACCGCTCAATGCCACCGTCGACGAGGTCGACAGCACGGCGGCGGATTGGGTGCGGGAGAAGGTGGTCTTCGATGCGGCGTACGGCGAGCAGATGTTCGGGTACCTGTTCGTTCCCAAGGGGGGAACGCCACCGTACCAGACGGTGGTGTACTTCCCGGGCTCGAACGCGCTGCACAACCGCAATTCCGCGGCAATCTCGCCGGCCATCTTCGATTTCATCCTGCGGAGCGGCCGCGCGGTCTTCCATCCGGTGTACAAGAGCACCTATGAGCGCGGCGACAGCCTGCAGAGCGACTACGCGGACGGGACGAACTTCTATCGCGACCACGTGATCGCGTGGGTGCAGGATTTCCGGCGTTCGGTCGACTTTGTGGAAACCCGGTCCGACCTGGATGCAACCAAGCTCGCGTATTACGGCGTGAGCTGGGGAGGCTACCTCGGAGGGGTCATCCCGGCGTTGGAGCCGCGCCTCGACGCCGTGGTGCTGTACGTCGCCGGGCTCGAGTTCCAGGAGGGGCAACCCGAAGTCGAGCCGATCAACCACCTGCCGCGCATCACCATCCCCGTACTGATGCTGAACGGAGAGCACGACCACTTCTTCCCCGTGGAGACCTCGCAGCGGCCGATGTTCGAGCTGCTGGGAACACCCCCCGAGCAGAAGCGGTGGGTCGTGTACGAGGGTGGGCATTTCGTCCCGCGCGCGCGGCTCATCAGTGAGACGCTCGACTGGCTCGATCGGTACCTGGGGCCGGTAGGCCGGTAGGACGGTATGTCGATGATTGCCGAGCGCAGAATGCCGATTGCAGAGCGGCGATCGTCGATGCGATCCAGTGGCCGTGCGTTCGTCAATCGCCAATCGCCGATCCTGTCCGTCCGTCCATCCGTCCATCCGGCAGGCTGTCGGCAGTGAAACGGGGCACCGCACATGACTGAGCTGGCGAGTCACCTCACGACGGCGCTCGCGGACCGCTACGTGATCGAGCGGGAGCTTGGCCAGGGCGGGATGGCGACCGTCTATCTCGCGCACGACGTGAAGCACGAGCGGAAGGTGGCGCTGAAGGTGCTGCGGCCCGAGCTGGCGGCCGTGATCGGGGCCGAGCGGTTCCTGCAGGAGATCAAGGTCACGGCGAACCTGCAGCACAGCCACATCCTGCCGCTGTACGACTCAGGGGTGGCCGAGGGGTTCCTGTTCTACGTGATGCCGTACGTGGAAGGGGAGACGCTGCGGACGCGGATCGACCGGGAGAAGCAGCTGGGGGTGGACGAGGCGGTGGCGCTGACGCGGGCGATTGCGGCGGCGTTGGAGCACGCGCACAAGCAGGGGGTGGTGCACCGGGACATCAAGCCGGAGAACATCCTGCTGCGGGACAACGATCCGTTGATTGCGGACTTCGGGATTGCGTTGGCGGTGAGCCATGCGGGGGGGAACCGCCTCACCGAAACGGGCCTGAGCATCGGGACGCCGCACTACATGAGTCCCGAGCAGGCGATGGGGGACCGGGAGCTGGACGCGCGGAGTGACGTCTACAGTCTCGGTGCGGTGCTGTACGAGATGCTGACGGGGGAGCCGCCGTACACGGGCTCGACGGCGCAGGCGATCGTGGCCCGGGTGATCACGGAGGAGCCGCGCTCGCTCACGTTGCAGCGGCGGACGGTGCCGCCGCACGTGGCGGACGCGGTGCACAAGGCGCTCAACAAACTGCCGGCGGACCGGTTCGGAACTTCCTCCCAGTTTGCCGACGCGCTTGCGGACCCGTCGTTCAGAGCGCCGTCGGCGATCGCTGCGGGATCCACCACGCCAGTGGCCGCCGGGATGGACCGCACGAAGATCGCGTTTGCCGCGGCTGCAGTCGTCCTTGGCCTCGCCGCGCTCGTCGGTTGGTTCCGTCCGCGTTCGGCGGATCCTCGGCCTGTGGTTCGCTACAGCATGGCGATGGCGGAGGAAGAGGGTCTCCTTCCACGTTTTGGCACTCGCATCGCTCTGTCCCCTGATGGTTCGCGACTCGTGTACGTCGGACCTGGCGAAGGTGGGCCACAGCTGTGGGTGCGAGATCGCAATCAGCTGAACGGTCGCGCGCTTCCGGGCACCGCCGGTGCACAGTCACCCTTCTTCTCTGCCGATGGCGAGAGCGTCGGCTTCCTCACGCCCGGGCCGACCACCCTCAGAGTTGCGTCACTGGGCGGCGGCCCGCCCATCACGCTCGCGGATTCCGGCGTAGGTATTCTCGGGGCGACGTGGGGGCCTGACGGGCTCATCTACGTCGACGGGCCCGCCGCGACGCCGCTCGTTCGCGTTGCGGCAACAGGTGGCACGCCGGAGCCGGTGAGTACGCTGGACATGTCGCGGGGTGAATCGAGTCACCACTGGCCGCATGCCCTTCCCGACGGGAGGGGGGTGCTGTTCACGGTGTCCCATAGTTCGGTGACCGAGCTCGACCAGCTCGATATCGCCGTGTTGGACCTGGCATCCGGCACACACGAGATCTTGGTGCGAGGCGTTGCCGCTCGGTATGCGCCCACGGGACACCTCGTCTATGTCACAGCGGACGGATCGCTCATGGCAGCGCCGTTCGATGAGGTCGCGCTCGAGCTCACTGGACCGGCAGTGGCGCTCACCGAGGGCATTGCCCTACGCCTCGCTGGATCGATCGACTTGACGCTGTCGAACACCGGCACGCTCGCATACGTCACCGGGGGAGTGGCTGAAGACCCGAATGAGATGGTGTGGGTGGATCGGGAAGGGCGGCAGACCACGATCGATCCCGGGTGGGTCGGCGAGTTCTATACACCGGCACTCTCACCCGACGGCGCACGGCTCGCGGTGGCGATCATCGGGGACGCCGATCGAGATCTCTGGATCAAGCAGCTGGATACCGGGCCGCTCTCACGCCTGACGTTTCCCAGCGGCGCGGACCACCGGCCCTGGTGGACGGCGGACGGGCGCTCCGTGCTGTTCATCTCCGATCGTGGCGAGACGAGAGATCTCTACCGTCGTCGGGCCGATGGCGTTGGACAAGCCGAGCTGGTGCTCGACCTGCCGGAGCCCGTGAACCAAGCGTCGGTTTCGCCCGATGGTGAGTGGCTCGTGTACCGGATAGGCCGGAACGAGGCACTCGACATTCATGCGCGGCGTCTGCACGGTGACACCGCGGCCGTCGCACTCCTGGCCGAGCCGAATATCAACGAGCATTCACCGGTCCTCTCACGGGACGGCAAGTGGCTGGCGTATGTCTCGGACGAATCGGGTCGGTGGGAGCTGTACGTGCGTCCGTTCCCCAACGTCGACGACGGACGGTGGCAAGTGTCGACCGCCGGCGGAAGCGAGCCGATCTGGGCGCACAGCGGACGCGAGATCTTCTACATCAACGCGGCCGGCGAGCTGATGGCGACCGAGGTTCAGACGACGCCGACATTCATGACTGGGCAGCACCGCGTGCTCTTCCAGACAACGGACTACTACACGTACGCATTCCATCCGCAGTACGACGTCACACCTGACGACCAACGCTTCATCATGATTCGCTTCCGCGGCGTCGGTGAGTCCGGCGAGCTGATCGTGGTGGAGAACTGGCTGGAGGAGCTGGAGGAGCGGGTGGGACGGTAGGGATCGGAGGGATGCGGCACACGAAACACGGGATGCGCGTCCGAGATGTGCACACCCGATAGCTGTCGGCGGTGTTCCCCCATGGCTCCCCCGACACGCAGAGAGGAATCGTTCCTATGGGTCTGAGGATCGTCCTGCGACTCGCCGCCGTGCTGCTGGCGGCCACCGCCGGGCATGCCGCCACCGCCGCCGCCCAGCTCACGGCCTCGCATCCGCTCGATGCGCTCACCTCGCAAGAGCACCGGACCGTCGCTCGCGTCATCCGCACGTCGGAACACATGGACACGACGACGGTGTTCGTGTCGGTGCAGCTCAGCGAGCCCGCGAAGACGGTTGTCCGGGACTGGACAGCGGGAACGGCGTTCCCCCGACACGCGCTGGCCGTGCTGCGACAGGGCGACCGGACGATCGAAGCGGTGGTGGACGTCGCGAACGAGCGGCTCGTGAGCTGGACGGTGCAGGAGGGGATGCACGCGGAGATCACGCGGGCCGAGTACGGCAAGGCCGAGATGCTGATCAAGCAGCATCCGGAGGTCCGCGCGGCGCTCGAGCGCCGGGGCATCACCGATCTGGCGACCGTCTCGTGCTTTGCGGGACCGTCGGGCTACTTCGCGCGTCCGGAGCAGTTGCACGGCCGCCGGATCCTCCGTGGCGGCTGCCACGTCGTGGGCGAAGCGTACAACTGGTGGGGGAGACAGATCGAAGGCCTCGTCGTGACCCTGGACATCGGGGCCGGGGAGGTCCTCGACGTGCGAGATGCGGGCCCGGTGGGCCGATCGACGGCGACGGACGATTTCGATGTGGAGGCGGTCGGGCCGCTCAGGGACCCGATGGCACCGATCCAGATCCTGCAGCCGTTGGGGCCGGGCTTCACGCGGAACGGGGGTCTGATCACGTGGGGCGACTGGCAGTTTCACCTGCGCGTCGACTCGCGCGTCGGCGTCGTGCTGTCGACCGTCGGCGTGCGGTCCGGGGATGCGGTGCGCTCGGTGCTCTACCGAGGATCCCTCTCCGAGATCTTCGTGCCGTATCAGGATTCGACCACGGGCTGGTACGAGCGCGTCTTCATCGACGCGGGTGAGTACGCGACGGGCGGGATCGCCGAGGCACTCGAACCGGGGGTCGATTGCCCGGACTACGCCGTCTTCATCGACGGCGTGGTTGCGGGACCCAACGGCTTTCCCGTTCAGAAGCGTCGTCTCGTTTGTCTGTTCGAGCGTACCATGGGGAGCATCGGCTGGCGGCACGGATACGAGAACACGGAGCGCGTGGATGGGCGGCCGGCGCGCGAGCTCGTCGTCCGCTGGAACGCCACCGTCGGCAATTACGACTACGTGTTCGATTGGGTCTTGCAGCAGAACGGCTCGATCGGCGTCCGTGTGGGGGCCACGGGTATCCTCGAGGTGCGTGCGGTGGACGGCACGACCGTCGACGCCGTCGATCCGGAGGTGTTGCGCTTCGGGCGCATGCTGGCCGCGAACGTGGTCGGTGTGAATCACGACCACTTCTTCTCGTTCCGGCTCGACCTGGACGTCGACGGCGTTGACAACGCGTTCGAGCGGACCGCGCTGGTGACGGAGGAACTCCCTGCGGATCATCCCCGACGCAGCCTGTGGACGGTGCAGTCCGCGATCGCCCAGACGGAGTCCGAGG
>JBDHDN010000083.1:0-11141 GCA_039591485.1 Gemmatimonadota bacterium | reverse complement strand
ATCACCGCGGCGCGGTCGGCGTCCTTACGGAAGATCGGCACGATGACGACCTGTGTGGGGGCGAGTCGCGGCGGACACACGAGTCCCACGTCGTCGCTGTGGGTCATGATGAGCCCGCCGATGAGGCGTGTCGAGACCCCCCACGACGTGCTCCACACGTAATCGAGCCCACCCTCCGCCGTCTGGTACTGCGTGCCGAACGCCTTGGCGAAGTTCTGCCCGAGGAAGTGCGATGTGCCGGCCTGAAGTGCCCGCTTGTCCTGCATCATCGCCTCGAGAGCGTAGGTGCGGACGGCACCCGCGAACTTCTCCGACTCCGTCTTGACGCCGGTGATCACGGGCATTGCCATCCACTCCTCCATGAAGCGGCGGTACAACCCGAGGATGCGGAGCGTCTCCTCCTCTGCCTCGGTGGAGCTTGCGTGGGCCGTGTGCCCCTCCTGCCACAGGAACTCCGTCGTACGGAGGAACAGGCGGGTCCGCATCTCCCAGCGCACGATGTTTGCCCACTGGTTCAGCAGCACCGGGAGATCACGGTAACTCTGCACCCATTTCGAGAGCATCGCGTAGATGATGGTCTCCGACGTCGGTCGGACGACGAGCGGTTCCTCGAGCTCCTTGCCACCTCCATGGGTGACAACGGCTGTCTGTGGCGCGAAGCCCTCGACGTGCTCAGCCTCCTTTGCCAGAAAGCTCTGCGGGATGAAGAGCGGGAAGTACGCGTTCTCATGACCCGTTTCCTTGAACATCGCATCGAGCGCACCCTGCATGAGCTCCCAAATGCGGTATCCCCTCGGACGGATCACCATACAGCCGCGAACCGGCGAGTAGTCCGCCAGCTGCGCCCGCATGATCACATCGTTGTACCAAGCGCTGAAGTCTTGGGCTCGTGGGGTGATTCCCTGATCGTCCGCCATGGTCCAGTCGGCTGTCGGTGTCGGATGGTTCGGTATCGATTGTGTCGTCAGTGGCGGACCGGCGGGGGGCTCGCCGGATGGCTGACACCCCGTCTGTCGCCTCGCAAGTTCACTGCGCTCGCCTACCTCCCAGGCGCGTCGTGACGTCGGCAAGCGCCATCGGCTCCTCGGCCCCCTCCGCGAGGGTACGCACGACGACTTCGCCGCGCGCACGCTCGTCCGGGCCGATGAGCACCGCCCAAGTCGCGCTCCGTGCCGCCGCGAGCTTGAGCTGCTTTGCGACGGACTGCTGCTTCAGTGCGTACTCGACGCTGAGCCCAGCCTCGCGCAGGTCGTGGGCCAACCCGAGCACCGGTTCCAGATCCTCCCCGGTCACGGCGACGAGGAACACGTCCAGACGAGCCTGGGCCGACAACCCCTCGCGCCCTCGCACCAGCTCACCGAGTACCACGTCGCCCATGCCGAACCCGACCGCGGGCAGGTCAACGCCGCCGAGCGCCTGGAGCAGCCCATCATACCTGCCCCCGCCGCAGATGGCTCGCAGGGAGCGGCGCGCATCGAAGAGCTCGAACACGATGCCCGTGTAGTAGGCGAGCCCCCGTACCACGGACAGGTCGACATCCGCGTAGGCGCCGAGCCCCATGGCCTCGAGCGCGTGAACGGCCTCGCACAGTGGCTCCGCAACGTCCGGATCCGCCTTCGCTTCGGCAGTCGCCTCCCGGACGCCGTCGAGCGACCGAATGTCCCCGAGCGCGATGGCACGGACTGCGGCAGCCTCGTCGATGCCGGCGCCGCGCATCAGGTTCTGGACCAACTCGTCCCGCGGCTCGCGCTCCAGCTTGTCGATCTGTGCGTACGCCACGGCAATCTGCGCCTCGTCGAGTCCTTGCGCCGAGAGGAGCGTGTGGGCGACCCGCCGATCGGACAAGCGAACCTTGAAGTCGCGCTCGGACAGCCCGAAGGAGCGGACGATGTCGATGGCCGCGGCGATGAGTTCCGTGTCGGCGAGCGGGCCCGACTCGCCGATGAGATCCATGTTCAGCTGGAAGTGCTCTCGGAGGCGACCGCGCTGCTGGCGCTCGTAGCGAAACAACTGCGGAATCGCGAACCACCGGATCGGCTTCTTGAGGGCGCGTGCCCGCTGTGCGACCATGCGGGCCAAGGACGGCGTCATCTCCGGCCGCAGTGAGACCTTGCGTCCGCCCTTGTCGGTAAAGGCATACAGCTGGCCGACGATCTCCTCTCCACTCTTCTGCGTGTACAGATCGAGAGGCTCGAGCGGCGGCCCGTCGTACTCCTCGAATCCGTACCGGGCGGCAACATCCCGCCACACGGTGAAGATCCGGTTGCGAAACGCCGCTTCGTCGGGGAAGAAGTCACGAAATCCCGGTAGGGCCTGCGTAAGCATCGGAGCAATCTATCCGAGGGGCGCGAAGCCGGGCAACCGCGCCATCGCGTCACCGACGGTGTGGAAGGAACCGGTCACCACGATCGTGGCCGCGCCGTCCTGCACATCGTGCAGTGCCCGGTCGAACTCCGGTGCGACCACGGCACCCGGCAGGGCCGCACCCACCTCCGGGAGCGCCCAGCGGCGCTCGGGAGGCGCGGTCGGCGGTGTCGTGACCCACATCCGGTCGACGGCCGTATCGAGTCGCGCGAGCATCGTCCGCCAATCCTTGTCGGCGAGCACGCCCGCCAGCGCATGGATCGGCCGAGGCAGGTCGACCTCGGCCAGGCCCGTGATCAGGGCCTCGATACCCGACGGATTGTGCGCCACGTCGAACAGCCAGCGGCCGCGCCGATCGAACCGCCCGGGCACCACCACGGACGCGAACGTCTCCGAGCGCACCGCGCCCGAGGGCCGGAGCCCCACGGGAAGCGCGTCCAGCACTGCTGCAGCAATCGCAGCGTTGCGCCGCTGGTGAGCGCCCGCCAGCGCGAGCGCATCGTCGTACAGCCACTCCGGAGGCACGACGATTGGCGTCGCGGTGGCAGCAGTGGCGAATGAGACCAGCAACGCAGCGATCGTCGGATCGCGCTCTCCGATGACGAACGGGCGCCCCGCCTTGGCGATCCCGGCCTTCTCGCGTGCGATCTCCTCGAGCGTATCCCCGAGGTACTCGGTGTGCTCCATCCCCACACTCACCACGGCGCTCACCAGGGGCATGACGATGTTGGTGCTGTCCAGCCGCCCCCCGAGTCCCACCTCGATCACCGCGACCTCCGCCCGTCGCGCAGCGAAATCGGCCAACGCCAAGGCGGTCGTGGCCTCGAAAAAGCTGGCCCCCGTCCGTTCGATCGCGGGGCGGAGCACGCCCGTCCACATGGCGAAGGCGTCACGAGAGATTGGCCGACCGTCGACCAGCATCCGCTCGCGCACGTCGACCAGGTGCGGGGAAGTGTACAGCGCCACGCGCCTGCCGGCGCGCTGCAGGGTTTCGGCAACGAGCGTCGCCACCGAGCCCTTCCCGTTGGTGCCGCCGACGTGGATCACCGGATAACAGCGCTCGGGGTTGCCTACGGCGGCCAGCAGCGCCCGTGTCGGCTCCAGCGACCACGTACGCTGCCCGTTCGTGCGGGGGAAGAGAAACGACCGCGCTTCCTCGAAGTCGAGGGTCAGTCGGCATCCTCCGGAGGAGCCTGGCCGGTCATCATGCGAATCAAGCGCGCTACGGTCATACGCATCTGCGGTCGCGGCACCACCAGATCCACCATCCCGTGCTCCTCGAGAAACTCCGCGGTCTGGAAGCCCTCGGGTAGGTCCTGTCCGATGGTCTGCTTGATGACCCTGGGTCCGGCAAAGCCTACCACGGCGCCCGGTTCTGCGAGATTGACATCGCCCTGCATGGCATAGGATGCCGACACGCCCCCGGTAGTGGGATTGGTGAGGATGGAGACGTAGGGCAATCCCTCGCGGTGCAGCGCCGCCATGAGTGCCGAGGTCTTGGCCATCTGCATCAGGCTCAGCACCCCTTCCTGCATCCTCGCGCCTCCGGAGGCCGACACCAGGATGAGCGGGAGGCGGCGCTCGATCGAGCGCTCGAGCAGCCGGGCGACCTTCTCACCCACAACCGAGCCCATCGATCCACCCATGAACTTGAAATCCATCGCGCCGATATTGACGTCGAGACCCGTGAGCGTACCATGCCCCGCAATGAGTCCGTCGTGCGTGCCCGCTTTCCGATGCGCTGCATCGAGCCGTCCGCTGTAGCCCTCGAACCCGAGCGCATCGACAGACCGCAACCCGCCGTACAGCTCCGTGAAGGATCCCTCGTCGGTCAGCAAGTCGATGTAGCGGTCAGCCCTGATGCGCCGGTGAAAGCCGCACCCTGGACAGACCTGCAGCACGCGCTCGAACTTCTCGCTGATGTCGACGTGTCCGCACTGCTCGCACTTGTCCCACGCGTCGGCTGGAATCTCCAGCTTCTCGCGTTGCGGAGCCCGCGTTCGCTTTTCCTTTCGAAACCACGCCATGCGCCTTCCCGGAATGCGTCGGCGCCGGCCGATTCCCGGCGCCGCGGTTGGACCGCTAAGAATGTCGCCGCTTCAAGCCAGCGGCGCCACCCCCGCTCGGACCGGATTCATGCCGGGAAATAGCCGGACGACCGGCCCTCCCGTGCCATGCGGGCAACGAGGCCGACTGCAACGCAGCAGGTGAGTAAGAAGGACCCTCCGTAGGAGAAGAACGGCAGCGGGATGCCCACGATGGGCATCAGCCCGACGGTCATCCCGATGTTGACGAACACGTGCGTCACCAGCATGCCGGCCACGCCCGCCACGACCAGCGAGGAGTAGCCATCCTGCGCACTGGCAGCAACCCGCACGAGCACGTACAGCAGAATCGCGAACAGGAGCAGTACCGCGACCACCCCAGCGAACCCAAACTCCTCCCCCAGCACGGAAAAGACGAAATCCGTGTGCTGCTCCGGCAGGAACGCGAGGCGCTTCTGCGTGCCGGCGGTGAATCCCTTTCCCAGCACCCCGCCCGAGCCGATGGCCACCTTCGACTGAATGATGTGCCATCCCGTCGCGCGCGGATCGATCTCGGGATTGAGAAACGAGAGCAACCGATTCTGCTGGTAGGGTGCGAGCCGGCGCCAGAGCTCGAGGGCAACAACGCCCATTGCGACATTACCGAACCACACCGTCAACCCCTCGGCAACATAAGGACGCACCCAGAGGAGCAGCACGGTGAGCACCAGGATCCAGGCGCCCCAGATCGGCGTGGAGAACGCAAACAGCAGTGAGAGGAGGGGTGACGCGAGCAGCACGAGGAAGAAGGGCCTCACCCCGGCCCAGAACAGCGTGGCGAACAGGATGCCGACGAACACCAGCGCGCTGCCAAGGTCCGGCTGCAGCCCGACGAGCACGAACGGCAGACCGACGATCGCGAGGCTTGGCAGTAGCTGCGCCAAGGAGAAGGGGGCTTCCCGTCCAGCGCCGAGATGCCGCGCCAGCATCAGGATCGTGGCGAGCTTCGCCAACTCTGCCGGCTGTCCGAGCCGCACGCCACCGATCGTGAGCCACGACTTCGTGCCGAAGGCCGTTCCGGCACCCGAGCCGATGATGAGCGTCAGGACGAGGAGTAGGAGCGCCGCGACGTACACGGCCGGTGTGAGCCACTCCAGGATTCTCGGCGAGATGCGGTAGGCGAGGAAGCCTGCGACGATCCCGAGTCCGAGCCACACGGTCTGCCGTCTCCAGATCTCCGCCGCCGACGACGGCACGTCGGTCTGACCGGCGGAGTAGAGCGTGGCGAGGCCCACCAGGACCAGTGTCGCCACGCTCAAGAGCAGCAGACTATTGAAACCGCGGCGGCGTGCCATCGGCGTCACCAGATCGTCCGCGCAGGAGGCGGCTGTCGGGCAGGATCGGCAGCGGCTCCGGGGCCGAGTCCTGCGGCAGCTCGAGGCGCAACGGCGCCGAACGAGACCGGACGGCGTCCGGGCCGAGAAGGTGTCGGGCGATGGTGCGGGTCACGAGCGGGGCCACGGAGGAACCGTGCTCCGCAAACTCGACGATCGCGCCGACGACGATGCGTGGCTCGTCGGCCGGGGCGAATCCGATGAACCAGCCGTGGTCGTCCCCGTGTGAGTTCTGCGCCGTCCCGGTCTTGCCTGCGATCCGGAGATCGGCGATCTGCGCTCCGGCTGCCGTTCCCCGGTCGACCACCGCAATGAGCGCATCCCGCAGGTCCTCCAGATCGGTGCCAGAGAGTCCGAGCGACCAGCTGCGCCGCTCTTCGCCTGCGACCAGATGTGGCTCGACGGTGGCACCGTCCGCGTTGGCGAGCATGGAGTAGAATCGCACCATGTTGATGAGCGTCTGCGAGTTCTCACCTTGTCCGATGCTCAGGTTCAGCGTGACCGCATTCGTCCACCCGCGCGGGCCGTAGCGACGGTCGTAGTACTCGGTGGAGGGCGGAAAGACCGGGCTGCTCTCGCTCGGAAGGTCGATGCCCGTTACCTCTGCGAAGCCCATGGCAGATGCGTCGTGCAGCAGGTCCGAGAGACCGAGCCGCAGGCCCAGCTGGTAGAAGTAAACGTCACACGAGTACTGGATCGCCTCACGCAGTGTGAGGTCGCCGTGCCCCTGCACCCTCCAACAGCGGAAGTACCGTGTGTAGTACTGGAGCCCGCCCCGGCACGGATAATCCATGTGGCTCTCGATGTCGACGAGATCCCGTTCGAGAGCCATCGCCGCAATCGCGAGCTTGAAGGGAGAGGCCGGAGGGTAGCGCGCCTGAATGGCACGGTTGAACAGCGGGAAGTCCCGGTCGCCGATCAGGCCGCGCCATGTCTCCGCATCGATCCCGCCAACGAAGGCGTTGGGATCGTAGCTCGGAGCGGAGTACAGGGCGAGCACTTCGCCGGTCAACGGATCGACAGCAACCACTGCCCCACGGGACTCCGGAGGGAATTCGCGCTCGACGAACTGCTGCAACTCCAGATCGATCGTGGTCTGAATCGTCCGGCCCGGTTCCGGCTCCAGCAGACCCCCGATACCTTCGGCGCGCACCGTGCGACCGAGCGCGTCCACCTCCACGAACTTCTCGCCGTCCTGGCCACGCAAGCGCGCGTCGTATTGCTGCTCGATGCCGGCACGGCCGAGCAGCGTTCCGGCGCGCACCCCGACGAACCGCTCCGACCCCAACTCGTCCTCGTTGATCTCGCCCACGTACCCCACGACGTGCGCCACGGTGGAGCCGTAGGGGTACCGCCGCTTCGGGTCGCTCTGCACGATCAGCCCGGGATTCCAAGGCCGCCGCTCCTCCAGGGCAGACACCGCCCTGAAGGGGATATCCCGACTGACGAGCACGGGCTCTGACGGCGCGGCGCGATAGCGCCGCACGATGTCGCGTCGCGTCGCCGAATCGGTCGCGAGGATCGGCTCGAATCCATCCAGGGTCGCGAGCAGCGAGTCGACACTCTCCACGTGGAGCAGGACGGAGTAGCCCGGCACGTTCTCCGCCAGCACGACACCGTTCCGATCGACGATCAGTCCGCGCGGTGCCGGTAGGACGAGGGCGCGCATGCGGTTGCTCTGGGACAGCAGCTGGTAGCGGTCCGACTGCACGACCTGAACCCGGAAGAAGGCCACGGTCAGCACGACGAAGGTCAAGAGCACGACCGACTGCGCCGCGGAAGCTCTCCGCGCAATCGCGTGGCGATCCTGCAGGTTCATTCAGTGCTCCTCACCCCGAGCCAGCGGCGGAACAGAGCCAGCACGATGACTCCGGCCACGGCAGTCGTGAGCGCTTTGAGCGGCGACCACACTGCCAGCTGCCACAGAAGCATGCGCTCGCCGAGGTGCCGTCCCGCGAAAAGCACGACAAGGTCCCGCAACCAGGTACCGGCCAGGAAGAACCCGGCACTTACGGGAATGCTCTCCGCGAAGAAGACGGCCTTGCCCCACGCAGCGAGGTACCCGACGCACGTGTGTGCCAGAGCTCCGGCACCAAACGCAACCGGCGTGAGTGCATCCGCGACGAGCCCGACCACGAAGCCGGCAATCGCCGCGTGGCCGGGCCTCGCCTGAATGGCGTAGATCATCAGGGCAAGCAGGAGCAGATCGGGTGCAATCCGCGCATCACCGAGGAAGGGCCGCAAGAGGAAATGCAGCGTCACCAGCAGCAGCAACACGGTGGCGAGGCGGAATCGAGCGCCTCCGGTCACGGTATCCCCTCGGCTTCGCTGAAGGCCGAACGGATATCGACGGCGGGCCCCGTCAGGATGATGGCGTGGGAGACCGACGCCGGCGCAACGGCGGCACGCACGATGTAGGTGCGTGACCACCCTTCCTGCTCCTCCCCGATGTCGATGATGGTGCCAACGGGAATGCCTCGCGGATACACTCCGTCCGTTCCGCCGAGGCCGGACGTGTACACGGCCGTTCCGAGCGGCACCTCTTGCTGATAGGGTACACCGCGCAGCTCGAGCACCGTTGCGTTCGGTCCACTGCCACCACGCGGCGCCGCAATGCCGAACACGGCTCCGTCACGGGTCATCGCACTCACGCGGAAGTCGGGATGTGTCCACAACAGGGCAAGCGACTGGCTGCGTGACACCGATTGCACCACCCCGAGGAGCCCCTGCGGCGTGATCACGGGAGCGCCCGGGGCGACCCCAGCATCCTCCCCGACCGAAAGCCTGGCGACCAGGCTTGCGGTCGGGAGTGCCTGCTGGAGAAGCTCGGCAGAGACATGGCGCACGGCGAGCCGCCGTGACAGTCCGAGCAGGCTGCGCAGCCGCTGGTTCTCGAGCTCCAAACCCTCAACGGTCATCGCTCGCGTGAGCACCGAATCGCGCAGGCCGACGGTTGCGAGGTACCGGCTGCGTGACGCCCGGATGACCTCGGTCTGTTCCTGCAAGTACAGAAACGGGGCAAGCACCGAATGGACGATAGCGTCGGCGATGGGCGCCTGGACGGCCGGTGGCGCGAGACGTGCCACGACGGAGAGCAGCAGACAGAGGGCGAAAACGATGCTGTCGCGGCGTGATCCGAGGGTGTCCGGCGCTGGGGTCACGGAAACCTACGTGGTCAGAACCGAGCGGTACCTCTCGGGGTCTTCGAGAATGCGGCCGGTGCCGCGGACGACACAGGTCAGCGGATCCTCGTCCACCCGTACCGGAAGTCCCGTCTCCTGCGACACGAGCACGTCGAGCCCCCGAATCAGCGAACCGCCGCCCGCCATCACGATGCCGCGGTCCACGATGTCGCTGGCGAGCTCAGGCGGCGTGATCTCGAGTGCACGACGCACCGCGTCGATGATCTGCTGGATGGGCTCCTGCATGGCCTCGCGCACCTCTGAACTGTGGACACGCACAACCTTCGGAATTCCCGAGACGAGGTCGCGGCCTTTCGCCTCCATGTCCTTCTCGTCCTGGGTGGGCACCGCGGAACCGATCTGCATCTTGATCGCCTCGGCAGTGGGCTCTCCGATCAGCAAGTTGTAGTTCTTACGCATGAACTGCACGAGCGCCTGGTCCATCTCGTCGCCGCCCGTGCGGATGGACGTATCACTGACGATGCCCGACAAGGCGATCACGGCGATCTCCGTAGTTCCCCCGCCGATGTCGATCGCCATGTTGCCGGTCGGCGTCTCGACCGGCAGCCCCACGCCGATCGCCGCCGCCATCGGCTCGGCCACCATGTACACTTCCTTCGCGCCCGCCGAATGAGCGCTGTCACGCACCGCCCGCTTCTCGACTTCGGTAATGCCGCTGGGCACACAGACGATCACTCGCGGCTTGACGCGGAACACGTGCTTTTGGATGATCGTCGAGAGAAAGTACCGCAGCATCTTCTCGGTAACGTCGAAGTCGGCGATGACACCGTCCTTCAGCGGCCGGACCGCAAGTATGCCCTCCGGCGTCCGCCCGAGCATGCGCTTCGCCTCGAGCCCGATGCCCTTGACCTTGCCAGTGGCCTTCTCGACGGCAACCACCGAGGGCTCGTTGAGCACGATGCCCTCACCACGCACGTAGATCAGCGTGTTCGACGTTCCGAGATCGACCGCGATCTCGTTTGCCGGCAAGATATTACCCAAGCGAAACATGCCCCAATTGATCGGCATCGCACTCTGGAGTTGGGGAACCTGGCGCCTTCGAAACCCGGGGCGCCCCCGCCACAGCAGGAGCGCCCTAAGTTAACGGCAAGCCTAAGTCCTGACAAGTTTTGGACTTACCATCACAGCACCTGCATCGGTGCTGCGGCGGCGCTACACCAGCGCCGATGGGTCCACCAAGTCGAGGCCGAACGCCTCTGCGACCCCGGGATAGACCACCTTCCCTTTGATCACATTGAGACCGAGAAAGAGCGATCGATCGGACCGGCACGCCTCCTTCCAGCCCTTCTTCGCGAGCCGCACCGCATACGGGAAGGTCGCGTTCGTAAGCGCGAGGGTCGACGTCCGCGGGACGCCGCCCGGCATATTGGCGACGCCGTAGTGCACCACACCGTCCACCATGTAGGTAGGCTTGTCGTGGGTCGTGGGCTTGATCGTCTCAACACAGCCCCCCTGATCCACCGCGACGTCGACGATGACCGACCCGTTCTTCATGACCGCGAGATCCGCACGGGTCACGAGGCTCGGTGCCTTCGCCCCAGGCAGGAGCACCGCACCGACGAGCAGGTCGGCATTCGCGATCTGCTCGCGTACGGTATACCGGTTGGAGTAGACCAGGTCGACGTTCGCCGGCATGACATCAGAGAGGTACCGCAACCGCTCGAGGGATACGTCGAGGATGGTAACGTGGGCTCCGAGTCCCGCTGCCATCTTGGCCGCGTTGGTTCCCACCACACCGCCACCGAGGATCACGACTTCGGCGGGCTGCACGCCGGGGACCCCTCCCAGCAGGATGCCCCGACCGCCGTAGAACCGTTCGAGGTACTTCGCTCCCTCCTGCACCGCCATCCGGCCGGCCACTTCGCTCATCGGCGTCAACAACGGCAACTCCCCAGAGGCGAGTTGCACGGTCTCGTACGCGATCGCCACGCACCCAGAGTCCATCACCGCCCGCGTGAGGACCTCGCTCGCCGCGAAGTGGAAGTAGGTGAAGATCACCTGGTCCTCTCGCATCAACGGCCACTCCGACGCGATCGGCTCCTTGACCTTCACGATCATGTCGGCCTTCGCCCACACGTCCTTCGCCTTGGGAACGATGGTGGCCCCGGCGACCTCGTACAGCTCGTCGGTGAAGCCACTCCCCTCCCCCGCCCCTC
>JBDHDN010000082.1:0-12874 GCA_039591485.1 Gemmatimonadota bacterium | reverse complement strand
CCCCACCATGATGAGGTTCGGTTCTTCCTGCACGGCCTGCCGGATCACAGCCTCGGTGGCGCGAACGAGATCGACCTCACGATCGAACCGTGGTGCCGGCGGCTCACCCGTCGACACGAACACTTCCGGCGATGAGACGGCGAGGGCGCGGGCAATGCGCTCGATCAGACTCGGGACCCGTTCCTCGCGCGCAGCGACCTCACTCGGTGTGAGATCGGTCTGGGCCGCGACCCGATCGACAAACTCGTTGTCGACGAGTTGCCAGCGCAGTCGCTGCTGTACGAGGCGCGCGATGTTCGATCCCCCGGACGCGTACTGACGGGAAACAGTAATGACTGGCATGAGCTCCGACTCCTCGAGCGCGGCGGTCGGGCCGACGTGCGGGCAGGCCGTCGATCCGCAGCACCCTGCTGGCCGCCCTCCCGTCCGTCGGACGGTCCGTCCGACCGCCTAGCCGCCCAATGGCAATCCTTTTCTGCGCGACCAGCCCCTCGAGAATCAGCTCACAGGCGGCGACGAGTACCCCCGGCTGCTGTTCCTCGACAAGTCCGACCAACTCGACCGCCTGCAGCAGGCCGGGCACTGTCTCGAACGCGGCCAGGCAGAGATCGGCACGCTCGTGTTGGGTGACTTTGAGTGCACCACCGTGGTCGAACCACTCGACGATCTCGTCGCAGTCGAGTCCGCCGCATCGAGCCTCGAAGGTCTGGCCCGCCGCACGGCGGACCAGGTCACGTGCGATCACCTCCGCCCCCTGCAGTTCGCCTTCGTACTCGAGCTCGATCTTGCCGGTGATCGACGGCAGCGCCGTGTAGAGATCGGAAGGGCGGGGCACGACGCGTTCTTCGCCCTTGACGATGGCCCGCTGCTCGGCAGCCGAGACGATGTTCTCGAGCACCGTGATTGGCAGGCGCTGACTGACACCCGAGCGGCTGTCGATCCGTTTGTCTGTCCGCGCCTCAAAGGCAACATGCTCCACGAGCTCGACCACGAATTGGGGAACGGAGATCGGTCTTCCGGGGCGATCCAACCATGCCTCTTGGGTCGTGATCTGCATGCCGTGCTCGACCGTCGGCGGATAGTGCGTGACGATCTCGCTGCCCACCCGGTCCTTTAGCGGCGTGATGATCTTGCCACGAGCCGTGTAGTCCTCCGGATTCGCCGAAAAGACGAGCAGGACGTCGAGCGGCAGACGAATCGGATAGCCTTTGACCTGTACGTCGCCTTCCTGCATGATGTTGAACAAGCCGACCTGGATCTTCCCGGCGAGGTCCGGCAGCTCGTTGATCGCGAAGATGCCGCGGTTGCTGCGGGGCAGGAGCCCGTAGTGACTGGTCAGTTCATCGGAGAGGAGATGTCCGCCCCTCGCGGCCTTGATCGGATCGACGTCGCCAATGATGTCGGCGATCGTGACGTCCGGCGTCGCGAGCTTCTCGACGTAGCGGTAGTGTCGCGGAATCCATGCGACCGGTGCGGCGTCACCGTGGTCCTCCAGGAGCTGCCGTCCGTACTTGGAAATCGGCCGAAATGGGTTGTCGTTCACCTCACTCCCTGCCAGAATCGGGATCTCCTCATCGAGCAAGGACACCAACTCGCGGAGAATACGGCTCTTCGCCTGACCTCTGAGACCGAGCAGGATGAAATTGTGTCGCGCCAGAATGGCGTTCTCGACCTGTGGCACGACCGTGTCCTCGTACCCGATGATACCGGGGAAGATCTCCGACCCGTCTTCGATCATGCGGATGAGATTCTGCCGCATCTCGTCTTTGACTGAGCGGGCATGTATTTCGGGGTCGGCCCATGCCGTCTGCTTCAGGTCCGCGAGTGTTGCAGGTCTGGTCATGGTCAGAAGTATAGCGCAGGTGCTGCAGTGGACGCGCGCGTTGCCAGCGCGGGCGACGATGGGCGGCGCATGAGCGGCAGGAGGTGTTGGAGGTGGTGTCGTCTCCGGTGGGTCGGATGTGCCCTACGGTCCCCGCAGTCGCACCCCCGTCAGCCGCACCGCCGCTACTCCGTGGGCTGGGACGTCGAACGCGACGCCATCGGCCACCGGCATGGTCGGGGCGTCACTGTGGTGCTCCCGCAGGTCCACTCGGTGAGCGTCGGACCAGGCGAGCAAGCCAAACCCGATGGAGACGAACCGCTCGTCCGGCGTGAGGTTCTGTATGTATGCCACTATGCCGTTGCCGTCGTCAGCGGCCTTCAGACCGATGAGCGCTGCGTCAGGCTGGTCCAGAACGACGGCATGGCCGAACCGCGGCGCGACTCCGGTTGTCATCCCAGTCACTGGTATGGCACGCAGGGGCTCGATTCCCCAGCCGAAGCGTGTGCAGTCGGCAATGCTGGGAGTGGACCCGGATGGGAGGATGCGAAACCGTGTATGCGTGGATGGGGCAGGGAATTCCAGGTACCCGTCGCGGCCCACCCCTGCGTATGGGGTCTGCGGTCCGCCGATCAGGAGTGAGCCGCTTGCGCCGTCGAGCGCGAGCCATCTGAGGTACGGCACGTAGCGCAGCGGCGGCGCGTCTTCGTGGTGTCCGGCCGGAATCTCCCACCTCACGGTGGGATTCGGGACCGCGAACTCGAACGTGTACGCCATCCCATCCTGTTCCGGGTGGCCGACCCGGTTCTCGACGTCGATCCATGGAAGATGGTCGTAGACGGTCACCACGGACTGGACGTCGCCGTGGTCCGCTGAGTAGCGCCGAGCCGCGAGCTGAGTCGCGATGCCGGGAAGGATCCGGCGCTCCCACGCCTCGAGTCGTGTAGCGACGGCATTGCCTCCGATGCCACGCAGCCACTCACGACCCGTGCGCTGCTCACGCAGGCTACGGATGGCTCCTGATGACGGGTCGAGTGCCACGAACATGCGTGCGCCATTGATCTCCGGAGCGCTGGGTGCGCCGACTGCGTCGGCTTCAGGGGCGACGCCTTCGTCGAGGACGAAGGCGTACCCAAGCGACGGGATGTCGGTGACCAACTGGAGACGTCCGTCGGGGAGTTGAACGGTGTCGGTACGTCGGAACGGTGATGGATTCACGACGAGCCACCCGGGCACCCGCGAATCGATCAGTGAGCTGATCCGGCGTGCCGGATCAGAGACGACAGCATTCCCAGTGAGAAGTGTAGCGATCGGGGCGAGCATGGCAGCGACGTGCCGATCGGTCGTTAGTGCCCGGTCTGCAACGATCCGTTCGAGAACGGAGCTGGACGGTCGCGGGAACTCCGGTGCGGCCAATGCGGGCGCAGTCGCAGCGGTCGTTGGTGGAGTGGCGAGGACGCGATCCAGATCGTCGGCACCGCCGATCACGATCCGAGGAAACGCGTAACTGCCATTCCACGCACGGACGGCGGCGACCATACGGGGGAGCGTATCGGTCACACCGGCTTGCACGAGCACTCTAGTCGGGTTGGCAGATGGGAAAACCTCACCCCCGAGGTATGCCTCGACACGCCGGGCCATTGCCTCGCCCCCGTGCGAGAAGCCGAGGCTCACCGGATTGGCGTCGTCCGCGAGCGCTATCGTGAGCACACGACTGCCGTCGGGCGCGGGCCACCACAGTGGCGCGTCGCCGTCCTCAACGCGAACGACGTGCCGGATCCCGGCAGCACTCAGCGCGAGGGGGGTGGTCGCGGGATAGTCGCCGAGTGATGAGACGAGTGCCACAGAAGCCGTGGCAAGCCCGAGGTCGGCGGGCATGCGTTCCGGCGCGGCCGTGGCGCGCAGAAACGGGAGATGGTCCATCTCGAACAGTCGGTGCGCCGGAGGAATGGGATTGGCGATCACGCCGGCCTCGCGCCAGATGGCGGATCGGACGAACCGGTCGAGGACCGGTGCCTCGGACAGGGTCCGCTCGAGCACTCGCGGATCGGCGATCGTGAGCCAAAGGAGCGTCCATTTGGCCGGCGGTATCAGCCGGTGTGCAGTCCGGTGTGGCGTCCGGCGTCCTGGCGCCTCCAACTCGCTCAGGACGGTGGTCGGTTCGTCCAGGCTGAGCCACAGCTCGCCGCGCAGTCCGTCTCCGACTCGAAGCATGCCGGCCGTCCCGAGCAATCGCCGCGCTCGATCGTACACCCTGAGGCGGCCAGCCGGTGCTTCGGTGCCGGCCACGAAGAACCGGACGAGGTTGGCGCGTCCGTCCGGATGGCGCCAGAACACCGACGGCTCAGCCGACACCGTGATGGCTCCGCGATGCGCGTGCGGAATGACGGGTCCGAGGGCCACGCCTGCCAGGGACCCGGTCATGGTACTGAGAAACGTGCGGCGGTCGCTCATAGATCGGCGTAACTTAGTCGGTAGGAGGGGACATGACACGAGACACTCTCGGACCGCGATGGCGACGAGCGTGGTCGATCGTGGTGCTGCTGGCCGCTGGAGGCTGCAGCGATGATGCGCAGCCGGTCGACGACATGGCGATCCTGCAGGCGGACAGTGCGCTCGAGACCGTCACCGATACCGTGGCCGACACGGTCATGGCGAGGGATACGGCGAAGTAGCCTGCGGGACGGCGGTACGGGGGCACTGCCGGGCCGACGGTGCGCTCAGTTGCACGCACCGCAACCGGGTTCCGCCGTCTCCCGCTACTCCAAGCTGAAGTACGCTCGCAGCGGATCGTCCCACTCTGCTGGCACGAATTCACCACTGGCGGCGTGGAGCCGGTAGTCCCCCTTGTACGTGCCCTGGGCCACGACATCCAGCATCTCGATCAATCGATCGACGTCGTCGGCGGTGCTATAGCAGCCGAAGCTCGCGCGAACGAGGCCCGGCATGTCGGACTTGTCACCGGCGAGCACGCGAGCCTTCCAACTATCCCGGATCTCCGCCGGGAGGTCCAGCAAGTGCACAACGTATGGGTGCGCGCAGAAGCACCCGCTTCTGACCCCGATACCCCCTTCGTATCCCAGGACAGCAGCGACGAGATAGTGGTGCGTTCCAGCTATGTTGAACGGAATGACCCCCACCCGGTCGGCCGCACGGGCGGGATCGCCGTCGCCGTAGATCCGGATGGCGGGGTTGGCCGCGAGGCGCTCCAGGGCATAGGCCGTCAACTCCGCCTCGTGGTGCGCCACGGCATCCATCCCGATCTCCATAAGCACTTGAGCAGCTTTGGCCATGGCCATGGCCCCGACGACGTTGGGGCTCCCCGCCTCATCGCGATCGGGCATGCCCGCCCAATGGACCTCGTCCAGGGTGACGACATTCACGGTGCCCCCGCCCGGGTACTCCGGTTCACCCTCGAGGAAGAATGACCGCGGGCCGATGAGCGCACCGGTGCCAAACGGCGCATACATCTTGTGCCCGGCGAGGACGACAAAGTCGAGATGCTCGGGGTCGTCGTCGGGCTTCATGACGACCTGGCGATGCGGTGCGAGCTGGGCCGCATCCACCATAATCCGGGTGCCCGCCTCATGAGCCTTGCGGGCCAGGCGGTGAACCGGCTGCAGGAAACCGGTCACGTTGGACGCTGCGGAGATGGTCACAAGGGCGACCCGCTCTGCATGACGCTTGAGTTGCCGGTCGAAGTCCTCCTCGTCGAGCCGTCCGTCGGCCGTTACACCGACGTGCACGACCCTCGCGCGGCTTCGCCACGGTAGGTCGTTCGAGTGGTGCTCCATGACCGTGCTGAGGATCACCGAATCGTCGCTCAGTGGCAGGCGATACGAGAGCTTGTTGATGGCCTCGGTGGTGTTCTTCCCGAAGATCACGGTGTTCGTGCCTGGGTCGGCACCAATGAAGCGCGCGATGATCTCGTGCGCCTGATCGTACACCAACGTGCTCAGCCGTGACTTGAAGCCAGATCCCCTGTGCACGCTGGAATAGAACGGCAGGAACTCCGCGACCGCGTCCGCCACATCCTTGAGCGGCGGGGTGGTCGCCGCATTGTCGAGATTGACGTAGGGTCTGAGCGTCCCATCGAGCAGCGGGACGGGACGGTCAAGTCTGACGACGCGGTCGCGGAGCCCGGATGGACCGGACGTCACACCTGATGCGCTCATAGGGCTGCCGGGGTTTAAGGTACCTCTGCCGGCTCGAGGCGTACCGGACAGACTTTGAGCTCGGCGGTCTGCGTGATGGGATCGTACCCGCCGCCGGTCAGGACATTGACCGGTGTATCGTTGAATGCGAAGCTCGCAAACACGGTACCACGCGGTGAGCGCTTGGTGGACTTGAGCCTGATGAGCACGGAGCCGCGCCGAGAGTGCATGCGCGCCCACCCGCCGTCCAGTAACCCCCAGCGCTGCAAATCGTCGGGGTGGACCTCGAGCGTCTCCTCGGGCAGCAGGTACTCGATGCCGGCACTGCGGCCTGTCTGAGTGCGCGTATGGTACGACTGTAGCCGCCGTCCGGTGGTGAGCCAAACGGGATAGTCGTCGTCGATCGTTTCCGCCGGATCCCGGTACTCGATCAGCTTGAAGATGCCACGACCGTTCTTGAACTCGTGCCGGTGCAGAATCGGCGTGCCGGGATGCCCCGGCTCCGGCACGGGCCATTGGTACTCGCCGTGCTCCACCCGGTCCCAGTCGAGGCCCGTGTAGATCGGTGACACGCTGCACAACTCATTGAAGACGTCCCGTGCGCTTTCGTACGCGAAGCCGGGAATGTCGAGCCGCTTCGCCAGCTGGCTCATGATCCACCAGTCCGGCCGAGCTTGGCCCGGAGGGGGCACGGCGGCCCGCACCCGTTGCACACGGCGCTCGGTGTTGGTCTGCGTGCCGTCGGTCTCACCCCAGGCCGTTGCCGGGAGCACTACGTCGGCGAGTTGCGCAGTCTCCGTGAGGAAAATGTCGATGACCACGAGATGGTCGAGGCTCTTGAGCGCGTGCTCGCAGTGCGTGCGGTCAGGGTCGGAGACGACTGTGTTCTCCCCGTCGATGAGCATCGCCCGGATCCGTTCTCCGGCGAGATCGAGCGCGGTGACCTTGGTTATGCCCTTTTCCAGATCCACTTTGCGGCCGTACAACTTCTCGAACTTGGCCTGATTCGCGGGATCCGTCACTGGCTGGAAGCCGGGGTAGTTGTTCGGGAGCGCCCCGCTGTCTCCGGCGCCCTGGATATTGTTCTGACCCCTCATCGGGTTGATGCCCGTGCCTTCGCGCCCGATGTTGCCCGTCATGAGCGCGAGGTTGCACAGGCTCTGTACGTTGTCGACCCCGCAAATGTGCTCGGTGATCCCGAGGGTGTAGTAGATCGCGCCGCGGGCCGCCCTCCCATACCACAGTGCAGCCTGCTCGATGTCTGCAGCGGGTACGCCGGTGATCGTCTCGGCCCATTCGGGTGGGAACCGCTTCACGTGCGCGAGGAACTGCTCGGCCTCGACGGTACGATCCTGCACAAACGCCTCGTTGACGAGTCCCTCTCTTGCGATGACGTGCGCCATGGCGAGCAGGAGCGCCGCGTCGGAGCCGACCCTGATGGGGAGATACATGTCTGCGAGGTCCGCTAGACCGATGCGCCGCGGATCGGCGACGATCATCTTTGCCCCGCGCTTGAGCGCTCGCTTGAGACGGGTCGCCGCCACGGGATGGCACTCCGTCATGTTGGTGCCGATGCAGAAGATCACATCGGGCTTCTCCATGTCGGCCAGCGGGTTCGACATTGCGCCCCGTCCGATCGAGGCCGCCAGACCGGCGACCGTAGGAGCGTGTCAGGCACGGCTGCAGTTGTCGACGCCATTCACTCCCCAGCCCGCCCGCACGAACTTCTGGACCGTGTAGGCCGCCTCGTTTGGCGCCCGGCCCGATGCCACGGCGTAGATGCTGTCACGGCCGTGCTCGGCCACGACGCGGCGGAAACCGTCCGCCGCCCGGTCCAGGGCGGTGTCCCAGTCGGTCTCGTGCAACTCGCCGTCATCACCCCGAACCAGCGGCGCGGCGAGTCGATCGGGGTGCTGAACGAAGTCCCACGCGAATTGGCCCTTGATACACAGGGCTCCGAGATTGGCCGGGCCGTCCATCGCGGGCTGTACGCCGACCAAGGTGTTGTCCTTGGTGAGCATGTCCACCGAGCACCCCACGCCACAGTACGGGCAGATCGTGCGCGTTTGCTCGATAGTGCCCGGCAGGCCGCTGAATCGCAGTGCCTTACGGTCGGCCAACGCGCCGGTCGGACAGGTGTGGACGCACTGACCGCAGAACGTGCAGGCAGACTCACGAAGGAGCCCGGCGAACTCTGTGGTGATCTGCGTCCCGAACCCCCGGTTCATGACGCTGATCGCATGGTCGCCCTCCTGCTCCGCGCAGACCCGTACACACCGGTAGCAAGAGATGCACAGGTCGTAGTCGCGCAGGATGAATGGGTTGTCATCGTCAGCGCGCGAGTGACCTGACTGGGCGCCGGCGAAGCGCCCGGTCCGTGCCGCGTAGCGCTCGAGCAGTGCGGACAGCTCCTGCGAGGCGTATCCACGCAACGGGTCAACATCGATCTCGCGATTCTCCGAGGCGACCATCTCGAGCAGAGTCCTGCGATGCCTCTCGAGCGCCGCCGTGGTCGTCCGGATCACCATGCCATGCTCGGCCCGCGTGGTACAGGACGCGACGGGGAGCCGTGACCCCTCCAGTTCGACGGCGCACAGCCGGCAGCCGCCGAAGGACTCGAGTCGTTCGTCGTAGCACAGCGTAGGGATGTCTTTGCGATGTCGCTGCGCGATCTCGTAGATCGTCTCGCCGGGCGTGAAGGGTACCTCCTGCCCGTCGAGGGTCAGGGTGTCGTGCCCGGCATCACTCGGATTCGCGATCATGCATACCTCGTGCGTCGCATTCTGGGCCCGGATTGGCCGATCCGGCTCACGAGCCTACGTGCCGGGCGACAGCGTCCGGAAAGTACTTCAGTAGGCTGTCGGTGATCAAAGGGGCGGCGAGGCCGAGCCCGCAGGCGCTCATCGCCTTCATGGTCTGACCAAGGTCGGCTACCTCGTCGATCCACGCCGCGAGCTCCGTAGGGCCCGATCGGCCGGCAAGCCGCTCCGTGATCCGCTGCGTACCGATCCGGCAGGGGAAGCACTTGCCGCAGGATTCGTGCGCGAAGAACGACATGGCGTCGTGTGCCACCTCAACCATGTCGCGACTGTCGTCAAACACCATGATCCCGCCGGCGCCGAGGAAGGAGCCTCTTGCCCGTATGCTCGATTCGTCGAGTGTGACATCCAGGTCATCGCCTGCGAGGAATCCGCCGGACAGGCCCGCCATCGTCACCGCCCGTACGGTGTGGCCGTCGGCAGGGCCCCCGGCCCACTCATACAGCAAGGTCCGCAGCGGCAGGCCGAAGGGTACCTCGTAGTTCCCCGGCTTCCGGACATCTCCAGAGAGGCTGATGACCTTCGTCCCGGCATGCCCGTTCAGCCCGAGCCCGCGGTACCACTCGGCGCCACGGCGCACGATCTGAGCCGCGGCAGCAAGGGTCTCGACGTTGTTCACCACCGTGGGAAGCCCCTCGTAGCCGTGGGTTACCGGGAACGGTGGCCGGTTACGGGGGAACGGGTGCTTGCCTTCCAGGCTGTTCAGCAGCGAGCCCTCCTCGCCGCAGATGTACGCCCCGGCACCGCGGCGCACGTACAGCTCGAAGTCGAAGTCGGCGCCGAGGATGCCGCTGCCGAGCAGGCCAGCGCCGCGCGCGGCCTCGATGGCCGTCTCGACGATCTCGAGCGTCTCCGGATACTCGTAGCGCAAGTAGATGAACCCCCGTGTGGCACCGGTTGCCTGCGCCGCGAGCAGCATGCCCTCGATGACCGCGTGTGGGTCGTAGTCGAGTATCGCCCGATCCTTGAAGCAGCCGGGCTCGCCCTCGTCTGCGTTGCAGACAATTGTCTTCGGCGCCCCGGCCGCATCCCGCACGGCCTGCCACTTGCGTCCCGTCGGGAAGCCAGCGCCTCCACGTCCTGCGAGTCCGCTCTCGCTGATCAGGTCGATCACAGCCTGCGGTGTCAGCTCTCGCACCGCGCGCTGGACACCCTCGTATCCTCCTGTGCGCCGGTAGCCCTCGAGCGCGGAGCGCTTCGGAATGCGGATCTCGGCGAAGACGCACTCTTCTATTCCGCCGGGATTCTCGCGCGGCAGCGGGGACCGTCGGCGCTCGAGCCTGCCGTCTGCACCTCCCACGAGCACCGCGTTGCCTCTCAGGACCGGGACCGGATCATCACACCGGCCGGCGCACGGCATGGCAATGGCACCTTCGGCCTCGAGCGACCACAACAGCTCCGTGCCTCCCTGCCGGCAGCACACGGGACCGGTGCATACCCGCGGGGCGGTCTGACCCCCGACCTCCCGGGAAAAGTGATGATAGAACGTCACGTCCCCGAACAGCTCGGCGATCGGAATTCGCAAGCGCGCCGCCACCTCGCGGAGTGCCTCCTCGTCCAGGTAACCGTCGCGCTGATGGATCGCGTGGAGGATCGGTAGCAGGGGAGCCGGCTCGGTACGCCAGCGATCGATGATCTCCCTGGTGGGTGGAGAAGTGGTCACGGCCATGGTCCTTCGGAAGTTAGTGATCGGCGCGTTGCCGCGTGGGGTCAGGGCGCAAGCCGCTCCGCACCCGCGTACACGTTGAACCCCCCGTTCCGGGCGAAGCCGACGAGCAGCATGCCCAGCGAGCCGGCAAGCTCGACGGCGAGCGAGGACGGCGCGGAAACCCCAATGACCCCGCCAATGCCAGCGACGGCGGCCTTCTGCACGATCTCAAAGCTCTGTCGACCCGACACGACGAGCAACCCGGGTGGCAGCGGCCACGTGCGAGCAGCCGCCGCGCCAATCGCCTTGTCCGTCGCGTTGTGCCGCCCGACATCCTCCCGTACCACCGTCGCAATTCCGTCGAGTCCGAAGATCCCGGCGGCGTGTAGCCCGCCCGTCTCGTCGAAGGTAGGTTGCTGGGCCCGCAGTGCTTGGGTGAGTCCCCCGATAATCTCTGCCGAAACTGCGAAGGCCCCCGCCGGTCGGGAAAAGAGCTGAACGGCCTCGATGGATGCCTTTCCGCAGACGCCGCAGGAGCTTGACATGAACAAGTTACGCTGAAACCGAGCGAGATCGACGATGACGCCGTCACGCAGTCGCACGTCGACGCGCGAGGCATCGAGACGTTCGATCGTGGCGATCTCGTCGGGGGCAAGCAACATACCCTCCGTGAGGAGGAATCCCGTCACGAGCTCGGCGTCATCCCCTGGGGTGCGCATGACGACGGCGAGCGGTGTCCCGCGCAGCCGAATCTCGAGGGGATCCTCGAGTGCGACCACGTCGGCACTGGTCCGACGCCGTAGCCCATCATGGCGCTCGACGGTGACTTCGCGGGAACGCTCGCTCATTGGGTGCACGATGACACCAGTCTGCGGAGCGGACGCCATCGGGTCAAGCGATCGGCGCGTGCCGGCGGGTGGTCGTCATCCGGGTATTGCGATCCCAGAAGGAAGAGTGAAGGGTGAAGAGTCTGGAGGGACAGGCGCTGCACACGACAGCACGGAAGGAGTACGATCATGGTAGCCACACCGTCGACGATGCTGCCGCTCGGCACCCGGATGCCAGACTTCGCACTGGCGGACGTGGTGAGTGGTGAAACGTGAAGCACGTTCTATCCGAATTGGGCCGTGTCGCGCAGGACTACAAAGCACAGAGTATCGCCTTCGCCGCGATCAGCTCGAACGACATCGATGCCTACCCGGCCGACGCGCCCGATCAGATGCGGGCTCTGGCCCAGGGCGAGGGCTGGTCTTTCCCCTACCTCTTCGACGAGACCCAGCGGGTGGCCAAGGCATTCCGTGCGGCGTGTACGCCGGACTTCTACGTGTTCGATGGGGAGCAGCGGCTGGTCTACCGCGGGCAGCTCGACGATAGCCGGCCCGGGAACGATGCGCCGGTCACAGGCGCCGACCTCCGGCGGGCACTCGATGCAGTCGTGGCCGGCCGAGCGGTCTCGCCCGATCAGAAGCCGAGCATGGGCTGCAACATCAAGTGGAAAGTGGGAAACGCGCCCGAGTACTTCGGGAGATAGGCGGATGGACGGATAGACCGTCCATCCGCCTGCGCTCAGGGCCGCTCCAGCTACGGACCGGAGCCCGACCCACGCTCCAGGTAATCCCACACCAGATAGGCCATTGCCTTGATGCCGACCGGGATGGCGCTGTCGTCTGCCTGGAACGTCGGTGTATGGTGATTCCCCGACGCGGTGCCCGGCCTCAGCGTACCGAGCCGATAGTAGAATCCCGGTACCTCGTTGGCGAAGAACGCGAAGTCCTCTGCCACGGTCGCGGGAGGAATCCGCTTTACGTTCTCGGCGCCGAGGGCGGCCGCGAGCGACGGGACGACGCTCTCGGTCAAATCCTCATCGTTGACGGTGACTGGAATACCGCGCTCGTATACCAGTTCGTAGCCACCGCCACCTGCAGTGGTGATGCCTCCGAGGATTGCATGCATGCGCCGCTCGACGAGGTCCTGGGTCGCCGTGCTGTAGCTGCGCACCGTGCCCTCGAGCATGACCTGCTCCGGAATGATGTTGAAGCGCGTGCCGCCGCGGATCATGCCGACCGTCACAACCCCCGGCTCCATAGGCGACATATTGCGCGACCGGATGGTCTGTAGGGCGGTGACCGCCTGCGCGGCCATGACGATCGGATCAGCGCTCTCCTCAGGCTGTGCGCCGTGGGCCCCGGTACCGCTGATCGTGATCCAGAAGTGGTCGGAGGCCGCCAGGGCCGGTCCAGCAGTGAAGCCGATCTGGCCCACGGGCATGTTCCAGAACGTGTGCAGGCCGAAGATGGCCTCTGGGCGTGGATCCTCGAGCACACGCTCTTGGATCATGAGGGCCGCTCCCCCCCCCTCGCCGGGCGGAGCGCCCTCCTCCGAAGGCTGGAAGATGAAGACGACCGTGCCGGAGAGGCCGTCGCGCAGCTCG
>JBDHDN010000081.1:0-11160 GCA_039591485.1 Gemmatimonadota bacterium | reverse complement strand
CCGCCGTGTTGGACGCGGTGCAGCGCCACGGGATCGACCTGACGGTAATCGGTCCGGAGGCGCCGCTGGCTGCGGGCCTGTCCGATCACCTCACCGGGCGAGGTCATCACGTCTTCGGGCCGTCAGCCGACGCCGCACGGCTCGAGTCCTCAAAGGCGTTCGCGAAGGACATCATGGAGGCGGCTGGAGTGGCGACGGCCGCGTCACGCACTTTCATCAACGAAGGAGCGGCCCTGGAATACGTGGCGAAGCATCCGGAGCCGCTGGTCGTGAAGGCCTCCGGCCTCGCCGCCGGCAAGGGCGCGATCGTGTGCGAGCGACGCAGCGAGGCTGCCCGCGCCCTACAGGACATGTTCGGCGGCGCGTTCGGCGATGCTGGCCGCACGGTGATCGTCGAGGAGTTTCTCCCAGGCGAGGAGCTGTCGATCCTTGCGCTCACGGACGGCGAGCAGGTCCTGCTGCTCCCCGCTTCACAGGACCACAAGCGGATCGGCGAGGGCGATACCGGGCCCAACACGGGCGGGATGGGGGCCTACACGCCAGTCTCCATCGCGACCGGGGCCCTGTTGGATCATGTGCAGGACCAGGCGCTGCGGCCCGTGCTCGCGGAGATGGTTCGACGGGGCACGCCGTATCGGGGCGTGCTGTATGCTGGGCTGATGATCGGCGAGGACGGATCGATCTCGGTGCTCGAGTTCAACTGTCGGTTTGGTGACCCCGAGGCACAAGTGGTCCTGCCTGCAGCCGATCTGGATCTCGCCGCGCACATGTGGGCGATCGCGGCCGGCGAGCGCTGGTCGCCGGATGCATCCGTCGTGCAGGCGACCGGAGCAGCCGTCACGACCGTCATCGCGGCGCACGGGTACCCTGGGTCACCGCTCAAAGGCTCGCCCATCGAGCTCCCCGCTACGCTCCCGACCGACACGTTGCTGTTCCACGCCGGCACGAGGGTGGATGAGAACGATGTGCTCCGGACGGCCGGCGGGCGGGTGCTGTGCGCCACCGGGCTCGGCGCGACGGTCGACGCCGCCGCGGCTCGAAGCCGCGAGCTGGCCACGGCGATCCACTTCGAGGGGTGCCAGTACCGCCGCGATATCGCTTGGCGCGAGGCGGCCCGTGCCGGAGCTTCCTGAGGTCGAGACCATCGTCCGCGAGATCAGGCCCCGCCTGGTCGGCCGGACACTCCGCTCACCACGCCTGTACCATCGGGACGTCCTCCGCGGCGTGATGGCGCCGCGGCTGCTGCGTGCGCTGCGGAATGCCGAAGTCGTCGCACTGCGCCGGCGGGCCAAGCACGTGGTGGTCGAGCTCGATTCGGGGATGCGGATGGTGATTCAGCCACGGATGACCGGCTCGCTCCTCGTGTACGACCGCCGGCTCGATGCCGACGAGCGGCGCTACGTGGTCCTGGAAGCCTCCATCGGCGACGGCGCACGCTTCGTCTTCCGGGATGTACGGCGCCTCGGAACCATCCACTTGCTGGACGCGGGACGCTGGTTGGCCTACGAGAGCGGCATTGGACCGGAGCCGCTCGCGCGGCAGTTCACGGTCGCCAGGCTCGCCGACTGCATCAGTGGCTCTCGCCAGGCGATCAAGAAGGTCCTGATGGACCAACGCCGGGTCGCGGGGATCGGTAACATCTATGCGCAAGAGGCCCTGTTCCGGGCCCGCCTGGACCCCTCACGCCCGGCTAGTCAGTTGTCGCCGGCCGACGTGCAGCGCTTGTACGATGCCGTGCGGGAGGTGCTGCGCACCTCGATCCGGAGGCGCGGCACGACCGTGCGGGACTACCGTACCGGCACTGGCGAACCCGGTTCCTTCCAGGACGCCCTCGAGGTATATGGACGCGCCGGAGAACCATGCGTGCGCTGCGGGAGCACACTGGCCGAGACTCATGCGATCGACGGCCGCACCACGACGTTTTGCTGGCGCTGCCAAGGTGCCCCGGCCAGCGGGTGACCGGCTCGCGCGGCAAACATTTGCCGATCTGTTAGCTTAGACGGCAACACGCGCCGACCGGCGCCTCGACCTGCGCCGAACGCACAAGAACGCATGAGCACACACACGCGCCGACACCCGACTCCGCGACTCGAGTACCGCTGCAAGTGCGGCCAGCCTCTGCAGCGGTTCTGGCCGTTCTGCCCGGCGTGCGGACGTGACCAGGTATGGAGCGACGACCCCCCGATCACGGGAGCCGAGTGCTACTACTGCGGCTGGGCGGTGTCCGACGCAGCCACTTACTGCCCGTGGTGCGGGTCGCGCATCTACGAAGAGGGTGTGTCGGCCGAGGTCCCTCTCAAGGCACCGAAGGGCTTTCGGTTCGATGCGTGGTGCGACTGGGAGTGCGGGGGCGGGGTGCAGTACCCGATGGCGTTTTGTGCCTGGTGTGGCGGCGAGCAGGAGTGGGAAGACACCCAGTTCGAGGGCACGTGTCCGCACTGCGACCGCGGAGTGAACGACTGGATGGACGTCTGTCCGTGGTGTGGATTCGACGCCACGGGATGCGATCTCATCGAACGGGCCCTGAGACGGGTGCGCCGTCTGCTCCTCGTGTCCCGGATCAAGGACTGGAGCTATCGGGTGTTGCTCCGCCCGGGGGTCTCGGGTGTGGATCCCCGCTCGCCGCGCATCATCGAGATCGATCGCAGCTATGTGGTCGGCGCGCGTAGCCGTGACGAGATCCCGTGGACGCTCCTCGTCGGACTCATCTGCCACGAGCTGGGGCACAGCTACCTGTACCACAACTGGCACATTACGCATAGCGAGGCGTTCAAGCGGGTGTTCGGGGAGGTCCACAAGGCGTATCGTGTGAGTGACGACACCTGGGTGGACTTCTACCGCAAGCGGGTGAGCCTGGGCAACGCCCAGCACGTGACGGCTTATGCCGCCACGCACCCATTGGAGGACTTCGCCGAGGTCTTCCGCTTCTACGTCACCCGACGTGGCCGCATGAAGGAGCTGCTCGCCGAGCTCGGACGACGGCGCAAGGACGTCATCGTGTACGAGAAGTTCCTCTATCTCCATCGGTTCATCCGTTCGCTCAGGGGATGGCGCTAGCACACGCGCTCTCCCTGCCACTCGGCGAGGTCGCACGGCTCAAGCGACGTGTCGTGGCGCTCGCCGAGAATCGGCCCGCGGTCTACCGCATGCTGGACCCGACGGGCCGAGTGCTCTATGTCGGCAAGGCGAAACACCTCCGTAACCGATTGCTGAGCTATTTCCGCGCCCAGTATCCCGAGGACAAGGCAGCCCGGATCCTGCACGCGGCAGCGGACATCGACTGGGATTACGTGCCGTCCGAGTTTGCGGCGCTGCTCGGAGAGTTGCGCCAGATCCATCGGCACCGGCCGGTCTTCAACGTGCGGATGAACCGGCGGCGTCGGGCTGCGTTCATCAAGGTTGCCGGCGGATCGGCCCCGAAGCTCTACGTCGGAACCAACCCGGCCGGCGAGGACGTGCGGCATTACGGTCCGTTTCTCGGTGCCGGTCACTTACAGGACGCGGTTCGGGTGCTGAACGATCTCCTGGGACTGCGTGACTGCGCGCTCGCGATGCCGATCGTCTACCGGGATCAGGCCGACCTGTTCGACTCGCCGACCCGTGCGGGCTGCCTCAGGCACCAGCTCGGCACGTGCTCCGGCCCATGTGCAGGATTCGTCACCGAGGCGGACTACCGGGCACGCATCGATGACGCGCTGGCATTCCTCGAGTGTCGCTCGCTCGCGCTGCTCGATCGGGTAGTCGAGGCGATGGCCGCCGCAAGCGCCGACGAGCAATTCGAACGCGCCCTCTGGTGGCGCGACCGGTTCGACGCGCTCACCTGGTTGTTGCAGGCGTGTACCCGGCTGCATGGCACGCTCGAAAGCATGAGCTTCGTCTACGTCGATCCCGGTGTCCACGGTGACGACCGGGCATACGTGATCCGGCGTGCACAGGTGCGAGCCTCGGCCCCTGCTCCGCGCACCCCGATCGAGATCGAGGCGTTCCGCGCCCTGGTCGGCGAGCATGCCGGACAGTCCGGTACCCCCGGGCCGATTCCGAGCCACACCATCGACGAGACCGTGCTGGTCATGAGTTGGTTCCGTCGCCGTCCGGCGGCGCTGCGTCGGACGGTTCCGCTCGAGGAGTGGCCCTCGCCGGAGCACCGAAGAGCGGGAGGGACGAGGTGATCCTCGCGGCAGTCCAGATCGTCGGTGGGCTGATCGTGCTGCTCGTCGGAGGCCACCTGCTGGTGCAGGGCGCCGTCGTGATGGCCATGTTGGCACGACTTTCGACGGCCGTGGTAGCTCTCACCGTGGTCGCCATGGGCACGAGTCTCCCTGAGATGGCGGTAAGCCTCGACGCCGCGGCGCGGCAGTCGACCGACATCGCCTACGGTAACGTGATCGGATCGTGCCTCTTCAACCTTGGCGCCATCCTGGGCGTGGCCGCGGTGCTGGCTCCGATCCCGGTCCAGCGTCAGACGATCCGCTTCGAGTACCCGGTGATGTTCCTCTCAGCACTGCTCACGGTCATCCTCGCGTGGGACGGGAGGGTGAGCCGGTTCGACGGGATCGCTCTCGTGATCGTACTCGTCGTGTTCATGAGCAGCATGGTGGTGCTCGCCAAGCGCGGCGTGCCGCTCAGCGAGGTGCAGGCGCTCGATCAGGATGTCCGCCGCACAGCCCACATCAAGGCCGGCACCAGACGTGCCTGGAGCAAGAGCACGGTATTGGTCCTCGGAGGTATCGTCGCCCTCGTGATCGGCGCCGACCTCGCCGTTTCCGGCAGCGTCACAATCGCCCGGACCCTCGGCATCGAGGAGCGCGTCATCGGGCTCACGATCATCGCCATGGGGACCAGCCTGCCCGAGTTGGCCACGTCGGTGGTAGCTACCGCGCGCGGCGAGAACGAGATCGCGCTCGGCAACGTCGTCGGGTCGAACATCTTCAATGTGCTCGCCATCCTCGGGATCACGGCAACCATCTTTCCGGTCCCCGTGCACGATCGTGCGATCGCGCTCGACAACTGGGCGATGCTCGCCTTCTCCGTCGTGCTCTTCCCAATGATGCTGCGCGGTCGCCGCATCTCACGCACCAACGCGGTCCTCCTGCTGGTGGGCTTCGTGACCTTCATGGGGTACGTGCTCGCCTTCGAGTTGTGAGGGCGCGGTCGGTTAGAGGGGAATAATGCGGCCGCGCGGGGGAAGGCCTGCCTCCAGGTCGAGAATGCCGACGGAGGGGGGGACGCCGAAGCGGGCCCTCCCGGCCGAACCGGGATTGATCACGGTCACGAGATAGTCGTACAGCTCGAGAAACGGCCGGTGGGTGTGCCCGTAGACGATGATCTCGGTCTCGGGGAAGGCCTCCCGCAGTCCGTCAGGCTGAGGAGAGCCGAACTGGTCGCCGTGGGTCACGACCACCCGCTGCCCTTCCAACTCCAACCGGACAGTCTGCGGGAACCGATTCCGGACATCGAACCCGTCGGTATTGCCATAGACGGCCGTGACGGGCGCAACCGTCTCGAGCTCCAGCAGGAGGTCGACGCCTCCGACGTCACCGGCGTGGAGGATGTGATCGACCCCCGCGAAGATGTCGAACACCTCGGGACGCAACATTCCGTGCGTATCGGCGATCACACCCACCTTCATGGCTCCTCCGTCTCTTCCCTCACCGTCCGCGTCGATTCGGCGTCGGCGTCTTGTGCGGATGGCGCGGTGGCCCATCGGGGGAGGGCCGCCGAGCATCGCGGGGCTTGACCTGCCGAAGCGGGCGCTTTCCACCTGTTCGTTCTTGGCGGCGCGACCGCCGTGGCCGCGCCTGTGGCGGCATCGGCGAGAACGCAGACGAACTGGCAGGGGTCATCGGGACCGTCACGTGCGGGTCGCCGTGTAGAGGGACGCGACACCCCAGGTGAGCGCTCGATGACCGACGTCGACGAACGCGTGCTCGCGAATGCGCTCAACCGTTGCCGCGGGCTCCGGAAACGCGTGCACGGAATCTGGCAGGTAGGTGTAGGCACTCGTATGTTTCGACACCAGTCGACCGATGCGCGGGAGGACCTGTCGGAAGTACACCAGGTACAGCGAGCGCACCGGCCACCGCGTGGGCAGCGAGAACTCCAGAATCACGAGGTGTCCGCCCGGCCGCAGGACGCGCGCCATCTCCGCGAGCCCCGCATCCACGTCTGCCAGGTTCCGGATGCCGAATGCCACCATTGCGCCGTGGAACGCCGCATCGGGAAACGGCAATTGGAGCGCGTCGGCCCCGACGGCGGCGACGCGTGGCTCCTTGTTCTTCCCGACGTGGAGCATCGGTACCGAGAAGTCCGCGCCGACGACGTACCCGGCGAATCCGGGACGGCGACGTAACTCCGCAGCCAGATCGAGTGTGCCCGCGCAGAGATCGAGGTATCTGCCACGGGGCTCCCGCTCCCAGGCGAGCTGGGCCACCGCCTCCCGACGCCAGCGCTGGTCAATCGTCAACGAGAGGACGCGGTTGAGCAGATCGTACCGAGGCGCAATCGCCGAGAACATCTCGCGCACATACGTGCGCTTGCGCTCACCTTCGAGTGCCGCAGCCTCGGGTGACTGGGATTCCATGAGGGCGAAACCTATGGACCAGCTTGAAGTTGGCGCAACAACGGTTCAACATGAAACACGTGAGCGGACGGCGGTGTAGTCTCTCTATACCTGATGTCTAGCATCGATGTAGCCAGCCTCAGCGATCAGGAGATCGTTGTTTGGGCTCTCGATGGAGCCGAATCGGCCTATCGGGAGCTGTTGCGGCGCTACGAGCGTCCGGTCTACGCCCTCATCTACCGCATGGTGCGCGACCGGGAGCTGGCGGAGGATCTGACGCAGGAAACCTTCGTGAAGGTGCTCAACGCGCTCGAACGGTACCAACCGGAGTACAAGTTCTCCTCCTGGATCTTCAAGATCGCGAACAACGCAGCGATCGACCAACTCCGGCGGAAGGAACTGAGCACGCTCTCGCTCGAGGGTGGGCCCGACGCCACCACTCCGGAGCGGTTGGAAGCGACCTCACTGCAGATCGGGGATCAGGCCGAGTCGCCGCTGGATGAGCTGGAGGCGCGGGAAATCGGTGTCGCCATCGAAGAGGCGATCGCTCGGCTTCGGCCGGAGTACCGGGCATGCATCATCATGCGGCATGTCGAGGGTCGACCGTACGAGGAGATTGCCGGAATCCTCGACCTGCCACTCGGTACGGTCAAAACATATATCCACCGTGCACGGGCAGAGCTGAGAGGGTTGCTCGAGCCCATGCGAGAGTGAAACTCGCGGCGGAGTCGAACGTAGGGATGAGCGAAATGAGAGTCGAACCAACAGACTGGCTGACGCCCTCCGAAGAAGATCCGGTGATGCACCGGATGCTCAGTGGCCTTCCGAGCCCTGAGCCGCGGAGAAGCCTCGCGGACCGCGTGCTGTCGCACGTTCGTCGGCCGCACCCGACGTGGATGCGCAGGATCGACGATGGGATTCGTGAGCTGGTTGACAGCGGTCGGATCTGGCTGGTCATAGGTGGCCTGGCCGTCGGCAGCCTGTTACCCGTCGCGGTGGCGGTGATCGGCATCACCCTTTTTGCGCCGGCTCTCGCGAGCGGTTTCGAGGCAGCCGTCAACGACTTGCTGCCGCTAGGCTGGATGTACGTGCGGACCGAGGCGATGTCGCTGGTTGAAACAGGGCTCGCGTGGGCTGACGGCCTTGCGCTGCACCCTCACGCCTGGCTGATGATAGGGATTGGCACACTGATCGGTTTGGCGGGCTGCGGGTTGGGGCTCCACCGGACCATGACTCCTCGCGCAGCGAGGCGATGAGATGATGCGAAGGCAGACGAGGCTGGTCGGTGCGGCACTGCTGGCGATCGCGGTGGGTGCGCTACCAGGTTCGGCGAAGGCCCAGGAGGTCGTGGGGCACGCGACCGAGCGAGCAGATGGCGATGCCCTGGTCACATTTGACCTCTCCGACGGGCGCCAGCTCGTCGTCGAGGTGCGGGGCGGTCACGTGTTCCTCAACGGCACCCCCGTCGGCGCAACTGCTGCGGCCTCCGCCGATCTGTCGGTACTGGAAATGCTTCTCGACAGCGCCGAGGCGCTCGCCACGCCTGAGCTGATCGAGGCCCTTCGCGAATCGGAGTTGCAGCGCATCCAGGTCGCCGAGTTGCGACGCGCACTCAGCGGGCTGTCGACCGGTGAGGTCGTGATGCCCGAGATCGCGGATGCGCCCGTGCCCGGGGCAGTACCGGGGCCGGTCATCGCGCGCGTGCGACCGCAGCGTCCCGACGTCCGAGTCACGGTCGCTGAGCCAGTGGCCCGGAGCTCGTCGTTCGTGGGTGGGCTCGCCGTCGGCGCGATGACCCTGTTCGCGCACTTCATTGCGCTGAGTTTCATGGGACTGGGCTTCCTGTTCTTCGTCCCGCGGCAGCTCGAGACGGTCGCCGATACGGTGTGGCACTCGTTCTGGCGCTCGTTCCTAGCCGGGTTGTTCGCCCAACCGCTCATCATCCCCGTCTTCGGCGCGATGATCGTCGGCCTCGCCTTGACGGTGGTTGGACTGCTGGTGGTACCGTTCGCGATCGTCGGCTTTGCGATGGCCGTCGTCCTGGCCGCGATCGGAGGCTTCGTGGCGGTGGCGCGGACCGTGGGAGAGATCTACCTGCGAAGGAAGATGGCGCGGGGTGAGTCGGTCGACACGTGGGGATCGTACCGGTACATCGTGTACGGGCTACTCGGCCTCCTGGCGGTGTGGCTCCCCGTCGTCCTCCTCGGCTGGATCCCGGTCGCCGGAACCCTGCTCACCGTGAGCGCCTCTCTGATTACGTGGATCCTCGCCACGGCCGGCTTCGGTGCCACCATTATCTCTCGCGCCGGACTCAGGGGCACGTTCGTCCGCCAGCTCGATCTCGCCTTGACGGACGAGCAATTCTGGACCGACGATGGGATGCCCACGCAACCCAAGCACGGCATCGCACGCTACCGATGAACCGAGCCGTCCGAGCGGCGGGCGTGGTAGCGGTGGTGCTCGCGCAGACCACGTCGGTAGGCTATGCTCAGACCTGGCAGACGGCTACGGGCTCCCGACAGGTTCGCGGAGAGAAGCAGCTGCGGGTGGAGTTGGCGTACGCCGCGGGCCGACTCGAGCTGATGGCCGGTCCCCCCGCGACGCTGTATCAATCCCGCATCCGCTATGACGCCGACCTCTTCGAATCGCGGACGGAATACGATGCACCCGCCGGCCGTCTGCGGATCGGTGTGACGGCTGACGACCTGCCCGAGGATGTGGATCTCGACAGCTACCCCCAAGCCTTGCGGCTCGCCCTCTCGCCCACTGTGCCCTTGATACTCGACCTCGAGTTCGGCATGGCAATCGCCGACTTGGACCTTGGTGGACTCGCGCTCTCCTCGGCGCACGTCAAGACGGGCGGCAGTGAGAGTCGCATCGTATTCTCTGAGCCCAACCGCATGGCCTGCGATCGCTTGGAGATCTCCGTTGGTGCAGCAGAACTCCTGGTCGCGCAGCTGGGCAATGCCCGTTGTCGCCACATCGAGTTCACGGGGGGCGCGGGCGGGATGGTGCTGGATTTCACGGGCTCGTGGTCGCAGGACGCTCACACGAGCGCCGACGTCACCGTCGGACTAGGTTCCCTAACACTCCGGTTGCCGTCGGACGTCGGCATCTCGATCGAGATGACCAAGTTCCTCGCGACCTTCGAGGAGCGCGGATTCGAGAAGTCCGGCTCGCGCCTAGTCTCGGCCAACTACGATGATGCGCCCGCAAGGCTCGACATCGAGCTGCGTGCCGTCCTCGGGGACGTGAACGTCGAATGGGTATCCGGCGGCTGACGCCAGCACCTAAGCCGGTCTGAAGCGCACCTCCGCACCTGCCCCCACACCGATCAGCCGTGCCGCCGAGCGGTCTCGCGCGGCGATTTCCAACGTGCCACCGGATCCCACCATGCCGATCAGCTCACCTGAGCCCACGTCGGCGAAGGTGCGCCCGATCGGCACTGGTACCTCGCCCCCGACCAGGACCACCGACACACCGTCGAGAAGTGCAGCAGGCACGTCCGTGATTAGGGTACCGAAGCGGTCTACATGGATGACGGTCCCGAACATGAACACGCCCTTTTCCGCCGGGGCGCTCGCTGGGAGCAACACTGGATCGCTAACGGCGTCCCCCAGAGCGGCGATCTCGACCCCCAGGGCGAGCCGCGCGGCCGCCGGCGCGAAGAGATCGCGTCCATGAAACGTCGGCGACGCACCCGCTGGAACGGGCAGCGCGACGACCGTCGCATCGGTCAGGACCGGTGTCAGGATACCGTTGTCCGGTGCCACGAAGTGATGCGCCGCGTGCCGGACTGCGATGGCCCGCCTCGCGGATCCGACACCGGGATCCACGATCACGAGGTGGACCGTCCCCACCGGGAAGCGCCACCACGCCCGGGACAGCATGTAACGGCCGGACGCGATGTCGCCCGGCGTCACGTGGTGCGTGACGTCCACGAGCGTCGCGCCAGGCACGGCGGAGAGTAGCACGCCCTTCATCTCGGCGACGTACGTGTCTTGCACACCGAAGTCGGAGAGAAGCGTGATCAGCGGCTGCATACGCGCGTGCGGCGGGTGGGAACGGCGAGCGTGACCGGTCAGGTGATGATCGGCAACGGCACGGACTTCCCCCCCGCCCGATCGATCACCGCCTGTGCCACGGCGCTCAGCGCCAGCCCTGCCGGTGACTCCGGCCGATTGACGACGACGAGTTGGCCCTCGTCGGCCTCACGAGTCATGTCGGCCTGTAGCGGAACCTGCCCAAGGAGCGGCACATCCAGTTCCTCGGCGAGTCGCGTGCCTCCCCCGCCAGCGAAGATCTCGGTTCGCTCCCCGCAGTGGGGGCACACGAAGTGGCTCATGTTTTCGACGATCCCAATGACTGGCACGCCGACGCGCTCGAACATCTTGGCACCCCGGAGCGCGTCGCCCGCTGCCATTTCCTGCGGTGTCGTGACGATGATCCCACCACGCATGTGAATTGCCTGCGCCAGCGAGAGCTGCGCGTCGCCAGTACCGGGCGGCAGGTCGATGATGAAGTAGTCCAGCGTTCCCCAATCCACGTCACTGAGGAACTGCTGGATGATCTTCGTGACGATCGGACCCCGCCAAATCGCG
>JBDHDN010000080.1:0-11272 GCA_039591485.1 Gemmatimonadota bacterium | reverse complement strand
GGCGCCGCCTGCCGGGGCCGAAACGGGCCGGTTGGAGCTGCTGCCGGTCGAGTGGGAGATTCTTGCCGCCGCCGACGGTGTGCGGGACCTGCGCGACATCAGCACGGCGGTGCGTCGCTCCGAGTTCGATGTGGCGCGGGCGGTCTTCGGACTCACGAGCGCGGGGGTGTTGGTGCTCGAGGAGCGGACAAGCCCCAATGGCGTCGAGTCGCCCATCGGCGGCTCGCTCGAAGAAATGATCGAACAGATCGAGCGAGGCTTCGAGGACGGGGACGTCGACGCGGCGGAACGATGGGCGGACCAAGCGCGGTCGAGGTTCCCCGACGCCGCCGCCGTCGCGATGCTTCACGGTCGCCTGGCTCTGCTTCGGGGAGACGCCGTGGCGGCGGAGCACGAGTTTCGCAAGGCGCTGCGATTGGATCCGTTGCTGGCGCCGGCGCACCTGCTCTTGGGTGATGCCCTGGCCCGTCAGGGCCGGTTCGGGGAAGCGACGGAGTGGTGGGAGCGTTGGCTCACGGTCGCCAGTCATGCGGACGAGGAATCGACCGACACGGTCCGGGTCCGAGAGGCCATCCGCGCAGCGCAGACCCTGAGTACGTTCCTCAGACCGCATGATGATTGACGAACTGACGAGCCTCGTCGACGAGTACCTGCGGAGTCCCCGCAGCCTCGCGTTTATCGATCTCGCCGAGCGCCTCCGAAGGGAGGGGCGGCTCGAGGCCGCCGTGCGCGTCGCCCTGACGGGGCTCGAGCACCACCCGACGCTTTCGGCCGCTTACGACATGTACGCGCGGATCCTAATGGATATCGGGGATCTCGACCGGGCAGAGACGATCTGGCGTGAGTTGCTGGAGCGAGAGAAGCGGCACGTCGGTGCGCTCACCGGCATTGGCGGTCTGTATGCCCGGAAGGGCGACTACGACAGCGCGCTCGACCATCTCGAACGGGCACTCTCCGTGGATCCCGCCGATCCTGCCGTCGTGCAGGCCCTGATGCGTGTGCGGCGGGCGGCGGAAGACGCTGAGGGGGACGCAACGAGCGCGCCGGCGTCCGAGCAGACGCTGTTCCGTGGGCTCGATGGCGCCGGACGTGGGATGCTGCTCGCCGACCGCCACGGCCAGATGCTGGGCGGACGGCTGGAGACGCCTGCCGGCGACGAGGTATCCGAGCCCGCTGCCGCTCACGTGGCATCGGTGGCGCGAGAGGCGACACGCACCGCGGACATCCTAGGGCTCGGACCGTGGCTGTGGCTCACGATAGAGGCTGCGGCGGCGAACCTCCATCTGAGCGCTCCTGACGGCCGGAGCCTGTTGTTGGTGGTCCGGGATCGGAGCATGCCTGCAGGTCGATTGGCTCGGCTTGCCGAGCGGGCGGCGGAGACGGCTCGCGGCTGGCTGGGAGAGCAAGTCCTGTGATCGCGTCCCTGGCTGAGGCGCTCGATCGCATGACGCGGGTCGGAGGGGTATGGGGCGCGCTGCTCGTTGCCGCGGACGACGGACTCGTCATCGCCGAGGCTGTCATGGAGGGCATCAAGCCGGCTGCTGTCGCTGCACTTGCCGCGAGCCTGGCGCGGCAGAGCGGCATCGCATCGGAGGCGACTGGTGCCGGAACGCCGCGCTTCCTGCACTTGCAGGGCGCCGCGGGGACCTTGGCGGTAATGTCGGCGGGGGACGGACTGCTCCTCATAGCGGTCGGCTCGGACGAGATGAACGTCGGCCTTGCGCGGCTCGAGATGCTCCGGGCGATCGAGGTGGTGGAGTGAGACGGTCGCGCGTCATCGAGGCGTGGACGTACGAACCGCTCGAGCGGTTCGTCCGGGAGTCGGGAGCGCGGCTGACCCTACTCATGACGCCGGCGGGGCAAGTGCTCGCTCAGTTCGGATTCGCCAGAGCGGTGGACGTGATGGCGGCGGCGGCGCTCGGGGCCGCGGTCTTCGCCTCGTCGAGCGAGATCGCGCGGCTCCTGGGGAACCTCGAGTTCGCGACCCTGCATCATCGCGGTCACCGATTCGGCATCTTCCTCGGTGGATGTGCCGTGCCGCGCGGGCGGCTTCTCGCCTTGGTCATCTATGGTGAGGATTCGTCTGTTGGTCTGGTGCAGCTATTCTTCGACGATCTCGTGCGTGGACTCCAGGAGGCCGCGCCGGAGCAGGAGCGGTCCCGCCCTGTGCTCGCCGCCGACTTCGAGCGCGAGCTGAACGACAGTCTTGCAAGCCTCTTCGGACGGTGACGGAGTGTCGCTAGTCAACTTCACGACCCGCGAAATCACCTGCAAGATCGTCTACTACGGTCCCGGACGGTCCGGGAAGACGGCGAGCCTGCAGTACATCTATGGTCGCGTGCCCCAAGACCGACGTGGGCGTATGGTGTCCCTTGCCACCGAGACCGAGCGTACCCTGTTCTTCGACTTCCTGCCGCTGGATCTCGGCAGCATCTCCGGCTTCACGACCCGATTCCATCTCTACACGGTCCCCGGACAGCTCTACTACGATTCGACTCGGAAGCTGGTGCTGCAGGGGGCCGACGGGGTCGTGTTCGTGGCCGACAGTCAGGTGCGCCAGCTCGATGAGAATATCGAGAGTTTGCAGGGGCTCCAGGCGAATCTGGTCGCGATGGGGAGCGACATGCGATCGATGCCGATGGTGTTTCAGTACAACAAGCAGGACCTGCCATCGGAGCTGATCCTCACACCGACCGAGCTGGACGACGCGCTCAACTTCTGGGCGTTGGCCAGCCACGCCTCCGACGCCCTGCGGGGGGTCGGCGTGTTCGAGACGCTGCGGGCGATCTCCGAACGCGTGCTGCGGAAGTTGTCTGAGGAGGCTCCGGCGTAATGCATGAGCTCAATCCGCGGTTCACCTTCGATGCCTTCGTCGTCGGGGCGGCCAACCGGCTGGCCGTAACCGCGGCGCGGACGGTGGCGGCATCCCCCGGCACCGCGTACAACCCCCTGGTCATCTACGGCGAGACCGGTCTCGGGAAGACGCATCTGCTGACGGCCATCGGCCACCTGGCGCGGCAGCTCGTCGAGGGAGTCGAAGTCGAGTACGTGACGCTCGCGGAGTTCGTGGAGCTGTATCAGGCCGCCGTCGCTGCAGGCCAGACGGAGGCACTGCGCGGCCGGCTCGGGCGAGCGGACGTCCTGCTGGTGGACGACGCCCAGTTCTTGACGCACCGCCGGGAAATGCAGGCCGAGGTACTGCGGATCGTCGAGGCCCTGCAGGGGGCGAATCGCCAGATCGTGCTGACCAGCGACCGACCTCCAGGGGAGATTCAGGAGCTGGACGATCGGTTGCTCACCCGGTTCGACGGCGGACTGGTGGTCGACATCGACGCCCCAGATTATGAGACGCGCCTGGCCATCTTGAAGCGCCGCGCGAGCGAGCGTGCCGTGCCGGTGGAGGCAGCCGTGCTGGAGGTGGTCGCGGCAGTCCGGTTGCGCAACGTGCGGGAGTTGCTCGGTCTCTTCAACCGCGTAGTTGCGTATCAGGCGGTCAGTGAGGTGCCGCTCACCGCTGATGTGGTGCGGCAGCTGTTGAGCGCCGAGGTGCCGCCGGCGCGGGTGATCGCTGCGAATGGACCAGCGCCACAGGCACGCAGCGTGGACGAGTTCGCCGACTTCCTCTCAGGGGTGAGCGTCACGGTTCAGGCACAGGTTGCCGTCTGGCGCACGCGGGTGACCGATACCATCAGGCACTGGGCCGGAGAGGGCTACCGCACTGAGCGACTCGAACAGCTCCTGCGCCAGGACGTGCCATCCGGCGTCGATCGTGCGATCCGTGAGTACGAGCGTGATGTTGACCGGCTGCGGGGTTTCCAGCGGGCGATGGCCCGCGTCGATCCGCACCGCATGTCCGATCCGGTGTTCTACGATCCCGATCGGCTCGCGGAGGCCGACGACCTCGTGCAGGTGACCTTGCGGGAGGGCCGTCCGCCTCCCGGGCCGTCGCCCGCATGGACCATGGAGCAGCTGATCACCGGTGAGTCGAACCAGATCGCAATCACTGCTGCCTCGGCGATCCTCGCAGAGCCTGGTGAGGCGTACAACCCGGTGGTCATTGTCGGTCCGGCTGGGGTGGGGAAGACCCACTTGCTCCACGCGATTGGCAACGCGCTCGCCAAGATGCCGGGGGCAAAGGTCGCCTGCCTCTCTGCGCAGGAGTTCGTCAACGAGCTCCTTGACGCGATCGACGGCGACAGGGTCGAGGTGTGGCGGCGGCGCTATCGCGACGCAACGGCACTGCTGCTCGACGACGTCCATCTCCTCGCGGGCAAGGAACGGTCCCAGGAGGAGCTGTTTCACCTCTACAACGTGTTGCTGGACCAGCGGCGCCAGTTGGTCTTCACGCTCGTGGCGCCGCCGGCAGAGGTGGAGGGGTTGGACGGCCGGGTGGTGTCGCGGTTGGAGGCGGGGTTGCTGGCTGAGCTGGGCAGTCCCGACCACGAGATTCGCCGGGTGCTCGCGACCAGTCGACTCAAGGCCAGATACCCCGATGTCGAACCCGAGCTGCTCCGATATCTGGCGGAACGGGAGTTCGAGTCGGTCCGTGCGCTCATCAACAGCATCCAGCGCTTGCTCCGAGCAGCCGAGTCCGAGGGAGCGGTGCCCACGGTCGCCTTCGCTCAGGCGCTGCTGGAAGGGACGTCGCCGCTGGCCAGGCCATCGCGCGCGGCACGGACCAGTGGGACCATGGCCCTCTCATCGGCAGCTGCCGTGCGCAGCCGTGAGAAGGTCGTGTGGGAGTGGCCCGAGCCCGAGCAGCGCGTCATCGAGGAGCTCTCGTAGTGGCCATCAAGGGAAGCCTCAAGGAAGCGTCCCTCGCTGACGTGTTGCAGCTGCTGGCGCTCGGGCGGAAGACGGGCTGTCTCACGGTGACCGACCGGACCAATCTCGGGTACGTCTACTTCGATTCCGGCCAAATCTCGTACGCCTCGATCGTGAACCGCCTCGACCGTTTGGGCGATATCCTCCTGAAGTCCGGGCGAATCACGACCGAACAGCTGCAGGACGGCATCGGGCGGCAGTCGCGGCAGCGCGAACAGCGGCTCGGGGAGATTCTGGTTTCGCAGGGCGCGATCTCCCCCGACGAGCTGGGCCACTTCATGCGCATGCAGATCGAGGAGGCGGTCTACACGCTGTTCACCTGGAATCAAGGGACGTTCACCTTCGAGGCAGACGTCGTTCCGGACGAGCGCGACTTCCAGGTACGGATCAACCCGCAGAGCCTGCTGCTCGAGGGGGCACGACGGGTGGACGAGTGGAGCCTCATTGAGAAGAAGATCCCCTCGTTCGATTTGATCTTCGCCCTCGACCGCGAGCGTCTCGAGTCCTCTGACGTGCGACTCACTCCTGAGCAACGGCGGCTCGTCGCGCTGGTGGATGGGCAGCGGAGTGCGAGCCAGCTGGTCGAGGAGTCGGGCTTGGTGGAGTTCGAGGTCGGGAAGGCCCTCTACGGGTTGGTGACAGCGGGGTTCGCCCATCGAGTGGGCCGCACGCAGGCGCCCCGACCGGTCGTTGGAGGTGAGGCTCGGGCGGAAGAGCATCGCAATCTGGGGCTGGCGTTCTACCGCACCGGCATGCTCGACGAGGCCACGCGCGAGTTCCGCCGGGTCGTCGAGCTGCGACCGTCGGACGGTGCCGCCTACTTCCATCTCGGCCTCATCGCACTCAGGCAGGGCCACTGGGAGGCCGGTGCGGCGTACTTCGGTCAGGCGCTCGCGCACGCCGGCCCTCGAGCCACGACGCTCGCCAATCTCGCCCTCAGCCTCGAGAAAGGCGGGCGCTACGACGAGGCGGAGAACGTCTACTCCGAGGCCGCCGCGCTCGCGCCGCAGGATCCTCGGATCCTCACGGGGTGGGGGATCGCAGCGCTGCATCGGGGAGAGTTTGAAATCGCGGTGGGCCGCTTGGAGCAGGCGCGCGAGGTCGCCGGCAACCACGCCCTGAGCCCAATCTGGTTCTGGGCGCGCGGGCTCGCCGCTGCGGCGCTGGACCGGTTCCGCCAGGCGGAGGCCCTGCTCCGCCGGGGTCTCGAGGTCTATCCCAGCCACGCCGTCCTGACCAACAACCTGGCAGTGGTGCTCGAGATTCGTGGCGATCTCGACAGTGCGGCCGAGATTCTGCAGCAAGCGCTTGGCGAGGAGGACGCGATACCGCAGGCCGCGAAGAACATGGGAGATCTGCTGTACCGCGCCGCGCGCTACGACGACGCGTGGGAGGCCTATCAGCGGGCGATCCGCTCGCAGCCCACGCTCGGTGACGACGTCTACTTCCGTCTGGGCAACATCGCCTACAAGCGACAGGAGCGTGAGTTGGCCATGGAGTACTGGCACCGCGCGTTGGAGCTGAATCCCAGCCACGAGTTGGCGCGCACCAACCTCGATACCGTGAGCGCGCTGGCGTGACGGTCGTGAGAACGCCCGCCGGCGGGGAGCTGCGAGATGTCCGAGACGAGTGATCGAATCGTCGCGGGACTGACGGAGGCGTATGATGAGGTCGCACGGCGCCTCGAGGAGGTGCGCGACGATGCCGCGCGGGAGCAGGTCAAGAAGGACATCATCCGCCTGTTCAAGACGGTCGACGGAGCCATAGCCGATCTCACCGCGCTGAAGGAGGGCATCCGCGATCTCGTCGATCGCTACAAGCAGCTCGCAGCCAGCCAACAGGGGGATCGGGCGCCACAATTCGCCGGTGCGGCGCCGGTCCTGCACGCCGACCACATCGGCGCCTCAACCTACATCGAAAAGGGCTGGAGTCTCATCTCGCTGGGCGACTATCCGGCGGCCGTTCAGGCACTCAGCCGGGCGCTGACCCTGTCGCCCGGCGAGCTGCAGGCGGAGTCCCTCCTGGGCTGGGCCCAGATGCTCAACGAGGAGTTCGACCCGGCGCTCGAGACGTTTCAGCAGGTGCTCACCAGGGACCCATCCAACGCGCTGGCGCGGATCAATGTGGGGTACATCTGCCTGAAGCAGGAGCGGTTCGGCGAAGCGATCGAGCATCTCTCCCGAGCGATCCGGCTCGACAACGACCGAAAGGCCACGTTGTACGCGCATTACTATCTCGGGCTCGTCTACTTGGCGCGCGACATGCTCGAGGATGCGCAGACCTTCTTCGAGAAGACGCTCACACTCGGCCCCAATCTGATCGAAGCCTACTACGAGCTGGGGCGCGTCCGCTGGTTCCTGGGCGATCGCGAGGGAGCGAAGTCTGCCTGGGACGAGGGCTACCGCGCGAACAAGTTCAACCCATGGGGAAAGCGCTGTAAGGAAGTCTTCGAGCAGGTCGCCGCGGGACGGGAGCCGCCACGCTAGGCCTCGGCCTCCTGCTGGCAACGCTCCAGGCGACGTCTCCGCACGTCGTGTACGTCGGGCACGTGAGTGTGGTGTATTGGACGGGGTCGGAGGCCTCGGCGACGCGGCTCGGTGAGCTGGCGGCGCGAATGAACCGCTGGCCCGGCATCTCCCGGCCGTCGCCGGCACCGGTTCGGCTCATCCTTGCCTCAGACGATGGGCAGTTCGATTCCCTGACGGCGGGCCGGATTCCAGAATGGGGCGCGGCCGCTGCCTTTCCGGCCACCAGGACGATCGTGGTGAAGCCGGGTCCGGATTTCCAGCGGATCCTGCGGCACGAACTCGCGCACCTAGCCCTCCACGCGGCGGTGATTCGCGTGCCGCGTTGGTTCGACGAGGGGTACGCCGCGCGTGCGGCGGGCGAGTGGGACCGTCTCGAGGCCTTGCGCCTGAACTGGGCGCTCCTGAGAGGGATGGTGCCTTCCCTGCGTGAGGTCGATCGAGCACTTCGGGGACGCCGTGCAGGTGAGGCCGACGCGTCGTACGCGCTCGCGACCAGCGCGGTTCTCTTGCTGGAACGGCTGGGAGGCGATCGCGGTTTGGAGCCGCTCCTCACCCAGCTGGGCAAGACGGCGGACTTCGATCTGGCTCTCCGAAGTACCTATCAGATCACGCTCGGTCAGTTCGAGGATCTGTGGCGCAAGGATCTGCGCAAGCGGTACGGCTGGCTGCTGTTTCTCACGTCGTTCACGGTGTTTTGGCTGTTCGTGGCTCTGCTGCTGGTAGCCTTGTGGAGCCGCCGTCGGATGCATGATCGGGAACGAAGGGCGGCGCTCGATGAGGGGTGGGTGGTGCCGGACGACGAGTGGTCGTCGAATGCTTGACGCTTGGGGAACCTGAGATTAGCCTGAGTGTCTATGACTGAGAGGGTTGGATCGCCGGCGCGGCTCCAGTTCCGCCGCCGCAATGTGGTGCTGCTGGGCGCGGCGCTGGTATCCCTCGGATTGGGATACTGGCTCCTCGCCAACGGCTCGACGTCGCTGGCGCCGGTGCTCCTGGTCTTGGGCTATTGCGTCCTGTTCCCCTTGGGGCTGGCGCTGTAGAATCGGCTCGGAGGGCGAATAGCTCAGGGGTTGAGAGCGCCTGCCTTACAAGCAGGAAGTCGGGGGTTCGAATCCCTCTTCGCCCATGCGGAGGCTCATCGAGACATGTGGGAACTCAGGAGGGCGCTGGCCATGCGGCTCACAAGGTTCGGAGTGTCACGGCGGTCCCCGCTGGTTGGGGTGCTGGTCCTACTGGCGTCGGGAGCGACGTCGGTCGATGCCCAGCTGGCCATCCGGCGGTCCGACGAAAAGGTGCTGTTCCTGAACCCGACGCCCGGCGAGGCGACCGATACCGCCTTCGCGCTCGACGTCGCCGATGAGGTGCGCACCGAGTTGCGGAACAAGATGCGCCACAAGCTGATCGTGTACGAGACCGAGGCGATCTGCGAGGTGCTCGAGCAGTCGGCGTATCCGTGTGATGCCATCCTGTCGCTGATGGACGCCGACCGCCTGGCCCGAGCAATGCAGGCCGATGCGTACATCACCGGACGGGTCTGGCATGATGGCAACCTTCCTGTGGCGAGTCTCCGCTTGGTGGATCTACGGAACAGCGGCCTGTCCGGTCGGACAATGGTCCGTGGCACGCCCGGTGACTCTCCCAGCTCGTTCGCCGACGCCGTGGTCGACACATTGGACAATCAGGTGAAAGCCGCCGAGCATGCGCGCGAGTGCCGCGAGCGGCTGGAGCGGGGCGACTATCGGGATGCGAAGGAGCGCGCGCATCGGGCGTTTCGCATGTACGCGAACCACCCGGCAGCGGCGCTCTGTGCCGAGGTGGTCTCCGAAGCCCTGCGCGAGCCCGCCGACAGCCAAATCGCGTACCTCGAGCAGGCGGTCGAGGGCGATTCGCTTCTCCCCAGGGCATGGGAACGCCTCGGCCGTCTGTACCAGGCCAGGGGAGATACCACGCAAGCACTCGATGCGTTCACGCGTCAGAGCCTCGTGGACGAGAACAACCGGGAGCTGCGTGTAGGGGTCGTCTCGGGTGCCATGGCGGTCGGCAGTCACGAGGTGGCGCGCCAGTTGGCGGAGGAGTGGATCGGGCGGAACCCGCTCGACGTCGAGATGATTCAGCTGAAGACGCGTGCGTGCGTCGAGGGCGGGATCTGGGACTGCGCCCTGGAGTCCCTGGCCCAGCAATACGAATCCGATACCACGCTGGTGGGTGACACGGTGTTCTACCAGCAGATTGTCGGAGCTTCCCAGGCCCTCGGCGACACGGTGGCGCAGCTCGAATGGTCGTCGATCGCGGTACGCGAGGCACCCGAGAACATCGGTCTGTTGCGCGCTCACGCGAGCGCACTCGCCATCGCCGGCATGACCGATTCGGTCGTGTACGTGTACGAGCACTTGCTCGAGCGCGATCCGTCCGACTACCGCAGTGCGCTGGCCGGAGCGCGTATCATGCTCGACCAGATCGTGATCGACACGGCCGTGCCGCTCGACACGATCATGCTCATGCGCGCCGTCGGTTTCCTGAATCAGGCCACGGCGGCCACTCAGGACAGCTCGGTGCTGATGAACGTCGCGGTCAGCCAGTACCAGACCGGCTCGGCGCTGATCCAGGCCCGCAAGGGGATCCCGATCGCCGTTGAATTGCTCGAGAGCGCGATCGAGAACGATGTGCGCAACGCGCTCTCGGTGCAGTCGAACTTCTTCCTTGGGCTCGGACTCATGTTCCGGATCTTCGAGTTCGACCAGGAGGTGACGGCCGCGGAGTCGTGCGAGTTGGTGGACCAAGAGGCCGACATGATACGGCGCGGGCTCGCGGCGCTCGAGATCGGCTCCGAATTGGCGCCGCAGCAGTCGCAGCAGTTCATTCAGCAGTTCCAGCAGTTCCAGGCCCGAATCCCGCAGCTCAGACGCGCCTATTCGTGCCGTTGACCCGTTGAAATCGGCGCGAGGTGCGCCTAAATTGTAGTGTTCTCGTGGATTGGGGCTGTAGCTCAGTTGGTTAGAGTGCCGGTCTGTCACACCGGAGGCCGCGGGTTCAAGTCCCGTCAGCCCCGCTCAGAACGATCCAGGCAGGTCCAGTGGCTTCCGAGGCCCCGCGGGCGAATCCCGCGGGGCTCTCGCTTCTTGAGCCGTTTCGGGGGAGTGTGAGCTATCACGACCCCGTTCTCGCCGCTGAGATCCTCGCACTGGCGCGCGGGGCCCGCCGAGCCGTCGACGGCACCGTAGGGGGAGGCGGGCACACGCGGCTGCTCCTGGAGCAGGGCGCAGCAGTGCTTGCGGTCGATCGGGACCCGGCGGCGCTGCGGCATGTGCGCAGTGGGGTGGGAGCGGGCGACGTGCGCTTGCTCGAGGGCGGCTTCGCCGACGCGCACGTGCTCGCCGAAGCCGGTCGCTTCGAGCCGGACTTCGTTCTGCTCGACCTCGGTGTGTCGTCCCGCCAGTTGGACGACGACGCCCGTGGGTTCACGTTCCGTGCGGGTGCCTCGCTCGACATGCGGATGGGGGACACCGACGCGACCGCGGCGGATCTACTGAACTCGGCGTCCCCAGAGCGACTCAGAACGATCTTCCACGACTACGGAGACGAGCGTCGTGCGCGCCGACTCGCATCCGTGATCGTCCGGCGGCGGGCGAAGGAGCCCTTCGCAACCAGTGACCATCTGGTGAACGCCATCCGCGAAGCACTCGGGGCGCGTTCCGGACCGCCCGACTTCGCGCGCCTGTTCCAGGCGGTGCGGATCGCCGTGAACGACGAACTGGGTCAACTCACGCTTGCGCTCCCGGTGTACCGCGACGTGCTCCCGCCGGGTGGGCGACTTGCGGTAATCAGCTATCATTCAGGAGAGGATCGGATCGTCAAGCACGCGTTTCGCGACTGGTGCCGGGCGTGTGTCTGCCCGCCCCGTCAGCCGGTGTGTACGTGTC
>JBDHDN010000079.1:0-11398 GCA_039591485.1 Gemmatimonadota bacterium | reverse complement strand
TGACGTTCTTGTAGATCTCCTTCTTGCGGTCGACGAGCTGCATGTACCCGTCGGCATCCAACTGCATGAGGTCGCCCGTGTGGAACCATCCCTCGTCGTCGAACGACGTCTCCCCTTCGGGCGGGTCGAGGTACCCGATCATCACGTACGGCCCGCGGATGAGCAGCTCCCCCTCGTCCGAGAGGCGTGTTTCGATACCGGGGAGCGGCACACCGAGCGAGTTGTCCTTGTACCGGTCGGTGGGCGTCATCGTGATCCCGCCCGTGGCTTCGCTCATCCCGAAGCCGCTGTGCAAATGGACACCCTGGCTCTGGAAAAACCGGAAGATGTCGGCGTCGAGATGCCCGGCTGCGGAGAGGCCCCAGGTGAGCCTGCCGCCCGTCACGTCCTCGACGGCCCGTCGGATCGCCGCCTCGTCGGCGTGCAGCGGATCGACCCGTTGGGTGATCACCTCGTACAGCTGCATCCACTTGCGGGGCACGCTGATGAACACACTTGCCCGGTAGCGCCGCATCCCGTCGATCAGCGCCTCGACGGAGGGATCGAGCAGGAAGCAGTACGTCGCACCCCAGAACACGCATCCCAGCATCTCGAGATAGCGCCCGAACGTGTGGAACAGCGGGAGGTAGCACAGGAACACGTCGGCGTCGCCGAGGTGTGGCAACGCGAGCGCGCGTGCGAACCGCTTGAACACGAGGTTCCGCTGCGAGAACTGGATGCCCTTCGGCATGCCGGTCGTGCCGGACGTGTACATCACGGTCGCGAGATCGTCGACCCGCACCGCCTCGCGCCGCGCTCTGAGGTCGTCGAGCGAGGTCTCGTGCGCGCGCGCCTGCACAACCGCGAGCGAGAGGACGTCCCGCTCGTCCACCGGATCGATGCTCACGATACGCTCGAGGTCGGGCAGGCCCTCGCGATTCTTCAGCACCTTGTGCAGCTGGTCGCGCCCCGAAACGATTGCGGTGCGCACCTTCGCGTGACGCAGGATGAAGCCGACGTCCTGATCGGTCGAGTTGGCCGGCACCATCACGTCCACCAGTCCCGCGGTGAGACAGGCGAGATCGAGCAGCGCCATCTCCGGCCGGTTCTCCGAGAGGATCGCTATCGGCGTCAGCGGGCCGCCCCGGTCGAGCGCCAGGAGTCCGCGGGTGAGCTGGTCGACCCGCGCGGCGGCGGCATGCCACGTGAGGCTCTGTCCCACGCCCGGCAACTCGAACAGGGTCTTCGCGGTGTAGGTGCGTGCGCGATGGCGGAACAGGTGGCCGACGGTGAAGTTCGATCGTTCGACCGCGTGCAGCAGTCGCTCGACCCAGGCGTCGACATCCGCCCGGTCGATGCGCGTCAACACCGGTGGGCGGCGCACGATGTCGAGCACGTCCCACACCGCCTCCCGGTCATGCCCCTCACCGGCGGCGGCCTCGTCGAGCCGCGAGGCGCTGCGCTCGACGAGGTCGGCAAGGAGCGCCAGCTCCACTTCTGCGAGGATCGCGTCGGCATGCACCGACTCGCGCAGTGCCTCGACCACGTCCCGGTCGATCTCGTACGCTCGCTGCGCCGGCGTGTCCGTCCGCGCGGCCTCCCGCAGCAGATCCGCCACCAGCGGCGCCGAGTCGGCGCCACCCAAGTGCGTCCGCTCTCCGGAAACGGTCATGGCCGTGTCATCGATCTCCAGGGATCCGCAGGCCGCCCGGAAGGCGTCCCGTCAGCCGCCGGATCTCATTCTCGATCAGCGCCTGAACGTCGACCAGTTCGGCGAGCGGCGCGCCAATGCGGTCGGCCACGGTGGTCTGCAATGCCCTCACCGCCACCTCCGCCCGATCCACCTCTGCCTGCACCAACGCGTTCACGCGCTCGCGCACCTCTCGCTCGGCCCGTTCGACTTCTTGCCCCACCACTCGCTGGAGGCTGCGGGCGACGGCGTCGCCAACGTTGGAGCTCACCCCGAGTGACGGCTGGTGAATGGTGCCGCCGATGCGCACCTCGATGCCCACGTCACGAATGCCAGACACCGCATCCCACAGCAGCGCCTCCGCCCAGGTGCGCGACCCGATCGCCGCCCCCTCAGCCGTCGGCGGTGCACCCTGTAGCGGTTCCCACGACGCCGCCGGCGTGCGCCAGGACCAGCGGGCCTCGATCCGGTCCCCCGCGCGCCGCAAGCGGAGTGCGGTCGTCCCCTGGCCCAACAGCAGCCGCGCCCCGAGCGCGTCGAGCTCGAGCGACGGCAGGGCGAATCCGCTCACGACCGCGTCGAGAGAATCGCGGATCGGTGTCGACGCGTGGTCGAGCATCGCAAAGGCTCGGATGTCCCGAGGACCACGCGCCGCGTCACCGCGCCCGACCTCGAGCGTCATGGGCCGGCCGTACAGCGCGGGTGCCGACGAGAGGCCCGTGACGCGGGCCCGATAGGATCCGGCGGCGATGCCCTCGCCGCCAATGGCGAGATCGGCATCGGCGTGCCCGAGCACGAAGCGCGGTGCGGCATCACGATCGGGGAATACGACCGTGGTTCCACTGGCGCGCGTGCGCTTCGGTCCGGCATAGCGGCGGGGATCGAGCCCGGGCGGCAGGTACTCCTCCGCCAGCCGAATCCAGTAGAGCACCGGCTGAATCCAGTCGAGCGCCGCATTTCCGAAGATCGCGGGAGACAGCTGCGGCCCCTCGAGCGACGGAAGCTTGAGCGTACCCAGCGCGTAGCGTACGTCGGCGGCCTGGGCGTCGGCGACGGCATCGAGCTGGGCCGTCACGATGGCCAGGCCGCTCCTCGCGGCGGTATCGAGCGAGGTAATCTGCTGCTGCAGGCGCTGGAGATCCTGCAGCGTGCCGCGGGCATCGGCGGCGAGTTGGGTCACCCCGGTCACGCCGAGCCGTGCGGGATCGGCCGCTTGCAGTCGCTCGACCAAGGCCCCCGCGGAGTCAATGCGGGGGCGAGGATCGAGCGCCTCCAACCGTACCGTCCAGCTTTCACCCATGGAGTCTGCCTGTGTCCGGGCCAGTTGCGCCTGCTGGACCGTACGCAGGCTGTCCGGATCCACGGCATCCACGTTGATCACCTGTCCCAGCCCCTCGAGGCTGAGTGGCGGGATCCGCATCCGGTCGGCCCACGCATCGATCTCCCGGCGGATCCGCCCCGCGCCCGCCGGCGGATTCTCGAGTGCACCCGATGTCTCCCGCGGCGTGCCAAAGCGGACGCCACGGACGCCGACGGTATCCACGTGCAGTTTGCGCTCCAGCAGCGGTTCCATCCGGATGTTGACCACGATCTCGTCGGCCTGCACCAGATTCGTCATCGGCGCGTCGGGATTGGTCACCTGGAGTCCCCGCAGCGTCACCGAGCCGTCACCGATGCGGACCTCCGCGCTCTCCAGATCGACCTGCGCCCCCACGAGGAAGGTGGCGGAGTCCTCGATCCCGCGCTCGACAATAGTGTCGAGGAAGAGCCACGCGCCCACCGCGAGGAGCAGCAGCAGCAGGCTCAGCGGGACGATCGCCTGCCAGCGAAACAGCTTCGGGCGAGCCGTCACGGGCGGAACATCCGGTAGACATTATAGGCCTTGGATGCCTTCAGAATCCTGAAGACCCGCCACGTGGCGACCCGGGGATATACGTGGCGGCGATACTGCACGATGCCAACGCGCGCGACGAAGAACAGCGGCAGCCCCACCACCGCCCAGGTCACCAGGCTGCCGAGCACGATCGTGTTGTTGAGGTTGGCGAGCGACAGCACCGGCGTGTTCGTGACGGTCGTCCACAGCGGCGTCAGGCCGCCTGCATCGATCAGCAGGACGCGCCCCACCGCATCGAACACCGGATCGAGCAAGAAGCCCAGGGGAATCGTGAGCAGCCATCCGAGGATGGCGCCCGGCACGGTGACACGGAACAGCGCGATCGCCGCGACGATGATCAGGTTGTGTAGGCTCACCAACGGCGTGAGCCCCAGCGCTGCTCCCAGCACGAACCCCGCGGCGACTTGATTGGGCGTCGCCTCGGAGTTGAGCGCCTTGACGAGCGATTGGACGATCTTCAGGATCGTGAGCACGATGTACGAATTCTCGACGGGACGGGAGAGGAAGTCTAGGGGGAGGCAGACCCGTGGGTCCAATAGTGCGTATGGACTGGGGGAATGGCGAATCATGACGTGACGACGCGACCACCTCTTCACCCTTCATGATTCACGTGTCACGGTTCACGTGTTTCGCCATCCCCCCGTCCCCCGGCTAATTTTGTTTCCATGCACTCCTTGGAACCGATTCTCCGCCCGAAGTCGATCGCCGTGATCGGCGCGTCGCGCCAGCAGCACACCATCGGCTGGCAGATCCTCGACAACCTGCTGCGCCAGGGGTTTCAGGGCCCGGTCTATCCCGTGAACCCGAAGGCCTCGGCAATCCACTCGATCCCGGCGTATCCGTCGGTCACCGACATACCCGGGCCCGTCGATCTCGCGATCATCGTCGTCCCGAAGGAGTTCGTGACCGCCGTGACCCGCGAATGCGTGGCGGTGGGAGTGAAGGGGATCGTCGTAATCTCGGCCGGCTTCAAGGAAGTGGGCGGCGAGGGCGTGGAGCGCGAGCGGGAGCTGGTCGAGGTGGTGCGTGAGGGTGGCCTGCGGATGGTCGGTCCCAACTGCCTCGGGGTCATCAACAACGATCCCGCGTACGCGATGAACGCCACGTTTGCGCCCGCGCACCCGCCGTTCGGACCGGTGGGCTTCGTCAGCCAGTCGGGCGCCATGGGTGCAAGCATTCTCGACTACGCGGAGAGCCTCGGCATCGGGATCTCGATGTTCGTCTCCAGCGGAAACAAGGCAGACGTCAGCGGCAACGATCTGCTGGAGTACTGGGAATCCGACGACAACACCCAGGTCATCCTCATGTACCTCGAGAGCTTCGGAAACCCGTCGACGTTCGTGGACGTGGGCCGGCGGATCACCCGGCACAAGCCGTTGTGCATCGTGAAATCCGGCCGTACCGGCGCGGGGCAGCGACCGGCCGCCTCGCACACGGGCGCCCTCGCCGGTACCGAGTTGGCGACGGATGCGCTCATGGCCCAGGCGGGAGCCATCCGGGCCCACTCGGTGAACCACCTGTTCGACCTCGCGATGGCATTCGCGAATCAGCCGCTCCCGGCTGGCAATCGCGTGGCCATCGTCACCAACGCCGGCGGTCCCGGCATCATCGCAGCCGACGCCTGCGAGGCGGCCGGCCTCCATGTGGTGCCGCTCGGGCGGACCACGGAAGAGAAGCTGCGCACGCGCCTCCCCGAGGAAGCGAGCGTCAAGAACCCGGTGGATCTCATCGCCAGCGCCACGCCGGACAACTACGAGTTTGCCCTCAACTGCGTGTTCGACGATGCCGACGTGGACGCCGCGATCGCCGCGTTCGTGCCGCCGCTCGGCATCCAGACCAAGGACGTCGCGGCGGCGATCGTGCGGGTGAACGAGCGGCATCCGGACAAGCCGCTGCTCGCGGTGCTGATGGGGCGTCAGGGCCTGCCCGCCGGACTCGCCGAGCTGCACGAGGCACGTATCCCGGCATACATCTTCCCTGAGTCGGCTGCTCGTGCCCTCGCCGCCATGTGGGACTTCCGGCAGACCAGCGAGCGTCCGACCGGAAGACTGGCATCGTTCGACACCGACGACGAGACCGTGTCCGGCATCCTGACGACCACGCTCGAGTCGGGACAGCAGAAGCTCTCCGAGCCCGATGCACTGCGCGTGCTCGAGGCCTACGGGATTCCAACGTTGCCCTGGCGATTCGTGGCCGCCGACGGTACCGGGAGTCTGGCCACACGTGCCGCGGAAGCAGCAGGGGATCTCGGGCTGCCGGTCGCGCTCAAGGTCGTGAGTCGGCACATTGTCCATAAGACCGAGGTGGGTGGCGTGGCGCTCGGCCTCGAGAGCAAGGCACAGGTCGAGCGCGCCGTGCGGGACATGGTGAAGCGGCTGCAGTCGGCGCCGGCCCAAGCCGGAGCGGCGGATGCCGGAGGCGAGGCGCCGGGTACCGGCGGCGTGCCGGTGATCGACGGCGTGCTGATCCAGGAGATGTCCGCGGGAGGCACCGAGACCATCGTGGGACTCACGCGCGTGGAGCGCATCGGAGCGCTCGTGATGTTCGGTCTCGGCGGGATCTACGTTGAAGTGATGAAGGACGTGGTGCTCCGTCTCGCCCCACTGCTGGACACCGATGCCGACGCGATGATCCGAGAGGTCAAGATGTTCCGGCTGCTCGAGGGTACCCGCGGGGAGCCGCCACGCGATCTCGCAGCCCTCGCCCAGACCATCCTGCGGATCTCACAGCTGGCGGAGCGCCATCCCCGCATCGCCGAGATGGACATCAACCCACTGATCGCGCGGCCGAAGGGCGCCGTGGCGATCGACGCCCGGATCCAACTCGGGTAAGGGAAAGGGGAAAGGCCGGCCCAGCGAAACCTTTCCCCTTTCCCCTTTCCCCTTTCCCGTGGACCCTACTCTCGGATCCGCCTCCCGCGCGTCCCCCAGCGTTCCCGCTGCGGTTCCCGCACCCCCGACCACTCCTCCCACGGCTCATAGGCAGCCGCCGACTCGATCGCCGACCGCGGGCCGGAGTGCACCGTGAGCTGGTCGAGCCAGAACGCCTCTTCATCCCGGCGCGCAACCACCATCTGCCCGTAGTCCGACTTCAGATGGGCCCGGTGGTACTTCATGTAGATATGCCGATCGTCGATCCCGAAGATCTCGATCTTGCCGGTCTTGTGGGACATCGCGAACCGCGCCCGCTTGGCCAAGCCGGAGACGCGTCGGTTGGCGTCAGTGAAGATGCGGAACCCCTCAACGATCGGGACCTCGTAGGGCTCGTTGCCCGCCGTGGGCCGCCCCTGAAACACGTAATACTGCGGGCACCCGATGAACGACAGCTCGCGGAACAGCGCCGCAAGCATGCTCGGATTGTCGTTGACGCCGCGCACGATGGGACACTGGTTTACCGTCTCCGCGCCCGCCTGCTTCAGCAGCCGGATCGCCTGTCGTGCCTCCTGCGTCAGCTCACGGGGATGATCGAAGTGGTTCATGATGTAGATCTGCGTGCCGCTCTCGCAGAACTGGCGGATCAACTCGAGCAACTCCGGATCGTCGATGAACCGGAACGGATTGAACGCGGTCATCTTCGATCCGATGCGGATGATCCGCACGTGCGGCACCGCGGCCACATCACTCATGATCGCACCAAGGCGACGTGTGGACAGGATCAACGGATCGCCACCGGTGAGCAGCACGTTGGTGATTTCCTCGTGCTCCTGGATGTAGGCAAGTCCCTCGGTGTGATCGATCGACGCGTCGTCGTTGTCGTTCATGAACAGCCGCTTGCGGAAGCAGTAGCGGCAGTACGCCCCACAGACCTCGTTCACCAGCAACAAAGCCGTATCGGTGTACTTGTGCTGGCATCCGCGGACCGGCGTGTAGCTCGCCTCGCTGCTGGCATCCAGCTCACCCCAGTCGTTCAGCTCGCTTTCGAGCGGAATGACCAGACGACGGAGCGGATCCGCAGGATCGTTCCAGTCGATGAGCTGCTGATAGTAGCTATTGAGGCGGAAGACGTAGCGCTCGGCTACGGGCTCGAGACGACGACGCTCTGCTTCGGTGAGGCCGTCGAGCTTCGATAGGTGGGTGATATACTTCACCCGCATAGGCCCTCCCTATGTCAGCCCGGCTGCTCAGAGGAACAAGGATGCGTTCTGCTCTAGAGTTTCCCCGGTTGTAATCAGTGGTTGAACATACGGCCGGGGACTGGCGGGGCCAAGCGCTGATTCTGTAAATCGTTATGAAGAATGGGCTTACCAATGCGGATATTCATCTCTGGCGGCACCGGTTACATCGGCACCCACCTTGTGGCCGCGCTCACGCAGCGGGGCGACGAATGCGTGGTGGTCTCCCGCTCATCCGAGAATCCGTGGAGCGACCCGCGCGTTCGCTTTGTCTCCGCGGATCCCACCGAATCGGGACCCTGGCAGGAGGAACTCCGCACGTGTGACGCCGTCGTGAACCTCGCGGGTGTCCGGATCGTCGATCCGCCCCACCGCTGGACCTCGTCCCGCAAGGATGCAATGCGCCGCAGCCGGGTGGACACCACCCGAAGGGTCGTGGAGGGAATCCGCGCTGCCCCGACGCGGCCCGCGGTGCTCCTGAGCCAGTCGGCCGTGGGCTATTACGGGCGTCGGGGAGACGAGCCGCTGGACGAGAGCGCTCCTCCGGGCAAGGACTTCCTGGCACGCATCGCAGCCGAGTGGGAGGCAGTGGCGCTCGAGGCGTCCTCAATCACGCGGGTCGCGGTACTGCGGTCCGGACCAGTGCTGGGAGCAGGTGGCGGCGCCCTGGCCGCCATGGAGCCGATATTCAAGCTCGGCCTCGGTGGCCCGTGGGGTGACGGATCCGCCTGGTGGTCGTGGATCCACCTCGACGATCAGGTGCGGCTGATGCAGTTCGCGCTCGACGGAACGCTCGAGGGCCCGGTCAACGCAACGGCTCCGCACCCCGTCATGGTCAACACATTCGCGAAGGCACTCGGCAGAGCGCTGGGCCGCCCGGCGGTCGCACACGCACCGGCGTTTGCGCTCCGAGCAGCGCTCGGCGAGGCCGCCGATGCATTGCTGCACCTGCAGCGTGTGGTGCCCACGCAGGCCCTGGCAGCCGGGTTCGAATTCTCATACCCCGATGTTGAAGCCGCCTTGGCAGCGATCTACGGGAGGCACACTTGATCCGCCGATAACGGCGAACGCCCACACACGAGAAACGGCCGTCCGATCGGACAGCCGCGTATTGTAGCTGGTCCCGGGGGGAAGTCAGCCCTCGAGACCTACCCAGGCAGCATCGCGGCGGTGGCCCGAACCTCTGCGTTCGAGCCCACTGCGGCGCTCGCCGATGCGGCGGTCCAGTCCGGAGCGCCGGTCGTGCCCGCGCAGGTGCGGCCCCGACTGCCGCCGTCGCCTCTCCCGGCGGCGCCGCTCCGGCCCGTGGCGCCGGTCACCACACCGCCGCTCATGGCCGGAACGCCGGTCCTGTTCGCCGGACCATTTCTGCTCTGATTCCATAGTGTTCGCCGCACCACCCAGGATTCGGAGGGATCCTGCACTCGCGCAACTCGTATGCAAGACCCGAGCCCCAGAGGCGCCGCGGCATCAGGGCTCGGGCGGGGTAGTAACAGCCAAGATAGGTCCGAGCTAAAAGCCGGGCAACCGCTTGGTGTCCCGCTGGCCGTGGAACGCGCCGAGCCCCACACCGGCACCGAAGACGATGGCCGTGCCCGCGCCCACGAGGGGCAGGATCCATACGACGGGCGCGGCGATCACGGCCGCAGCAGCTCCAGCCACGACGGGCGTGATCGGCTTCTGCACCGCATCAACGAACCGCAGGCGCCCCCGCACGTGCCGGCGCGACTGCACGTATCCCCAAATGCTGACGGCTCCGGTAGCGACCAGACCGATGAGTTCGAGCATGACGACCTCCTTGTGTCCCAATACGAAACGTAGGAAGAGCCGGTTTCAGGTGGAACCGGGGGGGAGCCGAGGAAAGAGGGAAAAGGAAGAGGGAAGGGGGAAAGGGGAAGGGGGAAGGGGGAAAGGGAACGGCGGCATCGTCGCGTGCACGTAGCGACGTACAGCGTGAAACGGTCGGACGGGCTGATGGGCATCACTTCTTCACTCGTCTTTCCCCCCAAGTCGAGATTCGATATTCACGCTGTCCATCCGCCCCCCGTTTTGCGTCCCTGGCATTCAGGACGCACGTTGGTAGCGTTGCCGCGTGGAGGTGACGATGCTGTGGCTGCTGACGGTGGTCGGTGCGGTAGTCCTCGGTCTTGCGGTGCTGTGGCTGGTCGGAGAGCGGGGCCACCTCATTCTGCCTTCCACGCGCGCCGTGGTGCGCGGCGGTGCGGGAAGCCAGACCGGTCCGCGTGCGGGGCCGCGTCGGTCGCTCCTCACGAACCTGCACGCGTATGCGTACGGGCGGTTCACCTATCAGTACATCGGTGTCGCCATCAAGCACCTCATGCCGCGGCTCGAGCGGTGGGGCTTGGCCCGTTGGTGGGCCGACCGATACCATGGCAAGGTGCTCCCCACGGAGCTGGCCTGCGCCGTCATCAAGCTCGACCACGACATCCCGCGCACCGATCTCGAGCGAATCGTCCCCTACCCGACTGCACGCGACATCCTCCTCAAAGGCCCGCCGAGGATCGTGCTGCTGGAGTGCCCCTGCCGTAACGCGCGGGAGAATCCCTGCCTACCGACCGACGTCTGCATGGTGGTGAGCGGAGGCGACTTCACGCTGGATCACCATCCACACCGCTCCCGCGCCGTCACGCAGGAGGAAGCGCTCGCGGTGCTCGAGGCCGAGCACGAGCGCGGTCACGTTCACACCGCGTACTTCAAGGACGCGATGGACGACCGGTTCTACGCGATCTGCAACTGCTGCCGGTGCTGCTGCGGTGGGCTCGAAGCCATGATGAAGCACGGGGTACCGATGGTCGCTTCGTCCGGGTTCGTGGCGGAGGTGGACGAGGGCGGGTGCATCGCGTGTGGGACGTGCGAAGAGCTGTGCCCGTTCGCGGCGATCACGCTGAACGGTCGCTCCCAGGTGATCTGGGAAAAATGCATGGGGTGCGGCGTGTGCGAGGGCCACTGCGACACCGGCGCGATCGTCCTCGTGCGAGACGAGCGGAAGGGTGTGCCGCTGGACGTGCGCGAGATCGGGGTGGCCGCGGCGACCTGATCAGGCAGAGCCGTCAATCGCGAGCGGCACGCATCCCGGGGGATGCGTGCCGCTCGCTCGTGCCGTCAGATTGTCAGAGCCACCGGTCGGAATCGAACCGACGACCGCTCGATTACGAATCGAGAGCTCTACCTCTGAGCTACGGTGGCGTGAGTGTCCTTGGATGCCCTGGCCCGGATTCGAACCGGGACGGCTCGCGCCACTGCCCCCTCAAGACAGCGTGTCTACCAGATTCCACCACCAGGGCGTGCGGAAGGCATAACCTCCCGAGGGAGGGGAACCTAGCCGGGCCGGAACGAAGGGTCAAGACGGCGTGAGGGGCCGGCGGGCCTACTTGTAGTAGGGGTTTTCCCCCGCCACGTGGTCGGTGATGTCACGGATGCCGCGGTAGCCCGGCACCATGCGTTTCAAGGACTGATCGACCCCCTGTCGCAGCGTCTGGTTGGCCATGCCACAGCCCTGACACCCTCCCATCATCCGGATCACGACCACACCCTCCTCAACGTCGAGTAGATCGATCCGGCCCCCGTGCTGGGCCACTGCCGGGTTGATCTGCGAGCGGAAGATCTCATTGACGACGTCGAACATCCGGTCGTCATCGAGCAGTGCGGTGCCGCTGTCGTGCGTCTCAGTCATGACAGAACTCTAACACATCCCGTACTCGGA
>JBDHDN010000078.1:0-11498 GCA_039591485.1 Gemmatimonadota bacterium | reverse complement strand
CGGTGTAGGGGTTGTCGACGTCGTCAACGAAGAACGTGCTGGCGGCCTCGTCGCACGCATAGCACTCGCGCTGCACCGGCTGCCGTCGGGCGAGCGCCTGGCGATCTCGCAGGCCGCGGAAGCGGAACTCCCAGGACGGCACGTGCTCCACGTAGTCCACGGCCGGATCGATGGTCCGACCCGCCTCGAGGACCAGGGTCGTAAGGCCGGCCTCCGTCAACTCCTTCGCGGCCCAGCCGCCCGCGATTCCGGAACCCACCACGATCGCGTCGTAGGTCGCCTGTTTCATTCCCATTGCCCCGACGCCTCCCGTCGCACCGGACCGCACGGCTCGTATCGACCCGGAGCGATGACCTGCTGCAGCTCCTGCGTCGCTCCCACCTCCGACGTGTAGTACCCGTACAGCGTGAGCCACTTCATCTGCTGGAAGAAGTGCTGCTCCGTCGGCAGCTCGGCCTGCCGCAGGGCGGCCAGCTCGGCGTCCAGTGCCCCGACGATGACTGTCTGCTGCTCCTCGCCCAGCCCCGGAAACGGGGTGCCGAACGTGCTGACGCAGCGGGCGTCGAGTGTGACGAGGCCTCCCAGGAACGCATCACGCTCGTCCTCGTCGAACCACTCCGCCAGCATCACGTCCACGAAACGGTTCACGCGCGCCGCCGCCGCGCCAGGCGTGTCGGTCTCGGGGATGATCAACTCGGCCAATACGCTCACCATGGCGTTGTGGTGATCCGTGAGCACCAGGAGCGGCTCGTCCTGCCGAACGCCGCGAATCCGCTCGTGGACAGCGCGGCCCGCCGCCCACACGGCCTCCGGCGTGAGGGCGTCGATGGTCGGCAGGGCGAGCCCTGTGGTCAGGGCCCGGATCACGTCGCGTCGGTGCATGGGAAACTCCAAGCGTGTTCACGAAACTGGGGTGCGGTCGGTGCGGGCGCCAGGGCGGGTAGCCCGCACGGGGCATCCCGAGGAGGACGGTCGCGCCGCGCGTGACCTCGGGCTCGGTGGTGTCCGCTTCGGTGCCCACAACCCGGAACTGGAGGAATCTGCATGGCAATGGGTTGATTGCGTATGTGGCATAGCGTTGCTCCAGTCCTGGGACGGTGAGGGACTCTTGCCGGATGCGGTCCCAAGCGTTATAAGGGTATGAAAATTCCGCCATTGCGCGGTCGGGACCCTCTAACGGATCGGGTGGACCGGGGGCCGTGACGCAGACTTGACGAACCGGTGACCGGGTCGTCATCGTTGTGCGGGTAGATGGTTTACATGGGTCAACGGAGTTCGCCCGTGATGCCGTCCCGACGGGCTGAATGTGAATCGAGTGTTTGGTGCAGGTGTCGTACCTTTTTCACCGCGGTTCGACGGAGTCTGCGGATCGCGTCAACGTACCCTTCGCTACGCCACGCGTAGCATGTCGCTCACCAGAGCCTGAAGGCAGGAAACGACCGGCCGGCTAGGACAAGGGGGAGGCGTTCGCCATGGAGAACACGCTACAGCGACAGCAATCAACTCGGACACGGGGTCTCTTTCGCGCGGCTTTCATGAGCCTCGTGTTCGGGCTGGTCCTGTGCGGAAGCGCATTCGGCCAGCAGATCCAGGTATCCGGAATCGTGACCGATGTCTCGCGCGACCCCGTCGCCAATGTGACGGTGCAGGTCCAGGGGACGGACATCCGCACGAGCACGGATTCGGAAGGGCGGTATTCGCTCACGATGCCGCAGGACGGCGTACTGCTCTTCAGTGCGATCGGCTTTCGTGCGGCGGCAGTGCGGGTTGCCGGTGAGACCACCGTCGACATGGTGCTCGAGCCCGCGATCGCGGTACTGGACGAGATCATCGTGACGGGCTACACCGAGCAGCGGCGCGCCGACATCACGGGCGCCGTGTCCAGTGTGGACATGGAGACCGTGAGCCAGCTCTCCTCGAGCAGCGTGCTCCAGCGGCTCGACGGGCAGGTCGCCGGTGTCACGGTGGACAACAGCGGCAACCCCGGCGGGCGCAGCACCGTCCGCATCCGGGGGATCAGCTCGTTCCAGAACAACGATCCGCTGTACATCATCGACGGGACGCCCGTCGAGGACACGTACATCAACTGGCTCAATCCGAACGACATCGAGTCCATCCAGGTGCTGAAGGACGCCTCGGCTGCCTCGATCTACGGATCGCGGGCCACCAACGGCGTGGTCATCATCGAGACGCGCAAGCGGGGCAGCTCGCCCGTGCCGCGGTTCAACATGGACGTGAAGGTGGGCATGGCCCAGCCCGTCCGCGGGTACAACGACTTCCTGATCACCGACGCGCTCGAGTACCACGATATCGTCAAGCGCAGCTACGAGAACGCGGGTCTGGCGGTCCCGGAGAACGTGTACGGCGATCCCAACAGCCCCAGCGTTCCTGCGTACGTCTGGCCGAACGACGGTGTGAATCAGACGCAGGCCGGTGACGTGGACGAGAGCTCGTATGCCTTCTACGACAACCTGATCATGGCCGGCAGTCCCGGGACGGACTGGTGGGACGCGGTGTTCAGCCCGGCCATGACGGCAGATGCCAACCTGAGCGTCTCGGGCAGCGGATCGTCGCACGGCTACAACGTGTCCCTGAACTATCTCAATCAGGAAGGCACGGCGGCGTACAACCGGTTCCAGCGGGGCACGGCCCGGGTCAACACGCAGTTCCAGATGGGCCGATTCACGATCGGTGAGAACATCGCGGCGGCCTACGAGCAGTGGTACGGCGGCCTGGGCGATCCGGGTGGCTACGCCGAAGACGGCATCATGGGGAAGAACATCCTGATGCAGCCGGTCGTCCCCGTCTATGACGTCGGCGGGAACTTCGCCTCCGGGAAGGCCGTGGGGCTCGGCAACCAGTCGAACCCGCTGAAGCAGGCGTGGGCCAACAAGGACGACATCGGCAAGAACATCAAGGTGTTCGGAAACGTCTTTGCCGGCCTGGACATCACCGAAGGGCTGGCGCTCAATACCCGGTTCGGATGGAACCTGAACGAGCAGTCGACGCAGGGATACAATCCCATCTTCCCGGAGAATTCGGAGCCGTCGCTGTCCGACGGCATCAGCGAGTACTACAGCACCTTCAGGGATTGGACCTGGACCAATACCCTCAACTACTCCACGGTGTTGAGTGGGCGGCACAGCTTCGATGTGCTGCTCGGCCAGGAATCCAACGAGAGCAACAACAAGTTCAACAGCTCCGGCCTCAACAACCTGGTCACGACCGACATCAACGCCCGGTACATCCAGGACGCGATCGGTGATCCCGAGACCAAGAACGTGAACAGCGGGGGCTCCAAGGCCTCGCTGATGTCGTTCTTCGGCAAGGTGGACTACAACTTCGCCGAGCGCTACTACCTGAGCGGAACGGTCCGGCGCGACGGCTCCTCCAGGCTGGGACCGGAGACGCGGTGGGGCACCTTCCCGGCGTTCAGCGTGGGGTGGAGGATCTCCCAAGAGTCCTTCATGTCGCAGAACCAGTTCTTCACCAACATCATGCTGCGGGGCGGCTGGGGCATCACCGGCAACCAGGCCATCCCAGCCGGGCGCGTGGTCAGCCAGTTCGGCGGCGGGCGTGACGATACGTTCTACGCCATTGCGGGCGGCAACACGCTCACCACGGGGTATCGCCAGACGTCCCTGGGGAATTCGACCCTGAAGTGGGAGGAGAACCAGTCCATCAACCTCGGGCTCGACCTCGAGTTCTTCGGCGGTGCCGTCAGCCTCGTCGTCGACGCCTACCAGCGGAACACCGACAACCTGCTGTTTGACCCGCCCGTGCCGGGAACCGCGGGTGTCGCCGCTCCGCCGATCGTCAACATCGGCGAGATGAAGAACCGCGGCATCGACTTCTCCCTGGGCTACCAGGGCCAGGTCGGCAGCGGGACGTGGAGCGTGACGTTCAACGGCAGTCACTACAAGAACGAGATCGTCCGGATCGACGGGGTGCAGGACTACTTCTTCGGGCCGGTCTCCACGCGGTACGGCAACCAGATCATCAACCAGGTGGGCGACCCGATCGGCTCGTTCTACGGCCTCGTCACGGACGGCTTCTTCGAGGATCAGGCGGCCGTGGACGCCCACGTGACCCAGACGGGTGCCGCACCGGGCCGGATCCGCTTCGTGGACCTGAACGACGATGGCGAGATCACCGCGGATGACCGCACGATCATCGGCAGCCCGCATCCGGACTTCACGGCCGGTTTCGATTTCGGCCTGGCCTTCGGCGCGTGGGACTTCAGCGCCACGCTGTTCGGCACGTTCGGGAACGAGATCTTCGACGTGCAGAAGGAGTTCTACGTCTTCCGGAACTTCAGCACGAACGTCCGCAAGGACCTGCTGACGGACTCCTGGACGCCCGAGACGGCGAGCACGGCCAAGTACCCGCGGCTCGACGTCAATGACACGTTCAGCGGCCAGCAGCTCAGCGACTTCTACGTCGAGGATGGCTCCTACGTGCGGCTGCGCAACCTGCAGATCGGGTATCGGCTCCCGCAGTCGTGGCTGCCGGACACCCGACTCTACGTGCAGGGGGAGAACCTGTTCACGATCACCGGATATTCGGGTCTGGATCCATCCCTGCCGGCGGCGAACATATTCGGCGCGGCCGGTGACATCCGGGATCAGTACCGCGGTGTCGATCGGGGTGCGTACCCGAGCAGCCGTATCATCAGCTTCGGCATCAACGCCTCGTTCTAATGCGACGCTTAAATGAATCGTCTCTTGCAAGGGGACTGAAGACGATGAGATTCCCGTATCGGTCCAGGCTACTCGGCACGGCTCTCCTGCTGTTCGTGGGGGTCGCATCCTATGGATGTAAAGACTTCCTCGACAAGCCCCCCCAGGGAGCGCTGGACGAGGGGACACTGGCAAATCAGGATGGCGTGGAAGCCACGCTCATCGCGGCATACCGCATCTTGGATTGGAATAGCGGCGTCGGCGGCGCCTGGGGAACCGCGGCAAGCAACTGGGTCTGGGGCAGCGTGACCAGTGACGATGCCTACAAGGGTTCCGAGGCCAGCGACCAGCCGGCGATCACCGACATCGAGCTGTACAACTGGACCACCGGTGCAGCCGATGGTTATCTGAACGACAAGTGGCGAGGGTCGTTCGAAGGCGTGGTGCGCGCCAACGCCACGATCAAGCTGCTGGACGCGCTCATCGAGGCGGATCCAGAAGCGATCAGCCAGGCCGATCAGGAAGGCATTCGGGGCGAGGCGCTGTTCCTCCGGGCGCACTTCCACTTCGAAGCGTGGCGGCTGTGGGAGAACATCCCCTACTACACCGAGGCCGACACGACCTTCTACAAGTCGAACCAGGGTGTCGATGCCCTCGGGAACATCCTCGCCGACCTCGAGGCAGCGGAAGACCTCCTGGGAACATCGCCCAGAAGGGGCGAGGTCGGACGTGTGACGACGTACACCGCCCAGGCCTACAAGGGCAAAGTGCAGGTGTACGCCGGGGACTACGCGGGCGCGGCGGCGACCCTGCGGCCCCTCGAATCGGGCGGCCCGTATGCGCTCGAAGAGGACTACAGCCGCGTGTGGACCGGTTTCGGGGAGTACGCCAACGGTCCCGAGACCATTCTCGCCTTTCAGGCCTCGTCCAACGACGGCGACCCCAACGGCAACAACGCGAACTACGGGGAGCGGCTGAACTTCCCGCACTCCGGCAGCCCCTTCGGCTGCTGCGGGTTCCACCAGCCGACGCAGAACCTGGTGAACTTCTTCCAGGTGGATGGGGCCGGGCTCCCGTTGTCGCTGTCGGATGGGAACTGGAACGCGCGGAATGAGAACCTCGATGCCGCCGCGTCGGCCAACCTGGCCCTGGATCCGCGGTTGGACTGGACCGTCGCCCGGGACGGCGTGCCGGTGAAGGATTGGGGCGCCCACGAGGGCGGCTGGATCCGCGCCCCGGCGTTCGGCGGGCCGTACAGCGCCAAGAAGAGCATCTACGAGAACGCCAGCGGCGCGGTCAGCAACGTCGGGTGGACGAACACGCAGCTCAGCTCGATGAACATCCACGTGTACCGCTATGCGGACATGCTGTTGCTGCTGGCCGAGGCTGAAGCGGAGGCAGGCACGCCGAGCGAGGCGTGTCGTATCGTCAACCTGATCCGGCAACGGGCCGGCGTGGCGGCCCAGGGCCTCGGCACCGAGACCAGCAATATCGCCGTGCCGCTCGACGATGCCTCCATCACCTGGGCCAATTACCAGGTGAATCCCTATCCTTCCGGGTCCTGTTCGGATGCGGCGACTGCCCGGGAGATCGTGCGCACCGAGCGCCGGCTGGAGCTGGCCATGGAGGGCGAGCGGTTCTTCGACCTGCGGCGCTGGGGGATCGCCGAGACCACGTTGAGCGCCTACCTGGCGGCGGAGTCCGGCCGGCGGGACTTCCTCACGGGCGCACAGGCCTTCTCCGGGCGTCACAGCCTCTACCCGATCCCGACGGTGCAGATCGAGTTGAGCCGGGTGGAGGGGGAGGACCGGCTGGTGCAGAACCCGGGGTGGTAGAAGGAGCGACACACACCCCGCTCTGCTGAACGGCAGAGGAACGAGCCCGGCCCCGACGTGATGTCGGGGCCGGGCTCTGTCTTTCAGGGGACTTCGTTCCGATCCGTTGCGATGCCTAGCGCCTCTCCAATGTGAATGCCTGTAGCGAGTCGGCGTTGTTCGCCACCAGGATGGCCTTCCCCTGCGGTGTCGTGATCAGGGCCAGATCGACGGCCTCGAGGGGTGCCAGAAACCCGCTTTTGACCGGAGGGACGGGGGAGAAGGTGCCGTGGCCGTCGCCCTTGAGCCAGAGGCCGTTGCCCGCATCCGCCCGCGCCGTGTTCGGCTCCGTGTAGTACAGGTTGCCTGCGAGGATGAGATCGAGGGCGCCGTCGCCGTCCACGTCGTGGGCGACCATGGCCCTGATCGGCGCGATCTGGGCGAGGTTGGGCAAGGGGAGCGCGCTGAACGTGCCATCGCCTGCACTCTGGAGATAGACGCTGGCGAAGGTGTCGACCTGATAGTGCACCGCCTGCTCCAGCTGCGATGCGGGAAAGACGCGCTCGATGGGCGCTGCGGCGAACGACGCATAGGTCGCAAAGCGCGGGGCGAGGGTGTAGATGTCGTTGCCCAATTTGGCAAGGCCGAAGAAGGGGTACTCAGATCCGTCGATCTCCTGCGTGAGCACGATCTCGGTGGTCCGGTTGCCCGTGAAGTCGGAGGCGTAGACGCCGAACCGGCTCTGCTCGGACGTCTGGTAGGTGTAGTTCAATCCTAGGTTGCCTGCGATCAGGTCTGCGTGGCCGTCGCCGTTGAAGTCTCCGGTGGCGAGGCTGTACCACCAGCCGCGCATGGGTGGAAGGCCAACCGATCCGCTGACGTCGCGCAGCCGGTCTCCCCGGTTCTCGTAGAATTGGAGTGACATCCACGTGCCGGCCGTGACCAGGTCCAGCCGTCCGTCGCCGGTGAAGTCCAGCCAGAGGGCGTCGGTGATCATCCCGCCCGGACGAACGAGCCCCGGGGCAGTCTCCTCCGTAATGTCGGTGAAGCGTCCCCCATCGTTGCGCAGCACGTAGCTGCGGGTCGGATAGGGATAGTTCCGCGGCATCAGGCGCCCGCCCACGAACAGATCGGGTCGGCCGTCCCCCGTGACGTCACCCGCCGTCACGGCGGCGGTGCTGGTCACCATCGGGGGCAACGCCTCGGTGTCCCGCTCGAACCGGCCGCCACCCCGGTTGACGTAGAGGCGGTCCTGCAGCCGATCGGACACCGGTGAGGAGTGGTACCCGCCGCTCGCGACGTACAGGTCCAGCAGCCCGTCGCCGTCGGCATCGAAGAAGTGCGCACCCCAGTCCTCGTACTCCTTGTCGGCTTCCCATGGCTGACGGTCGCCGCCGGTGACGAACCGACCGTCACCGTCCTGGATGAGGAGCGCGCCTGGAAAGCCCGTTGCTCCACCGATGTAGACGTCGTCCAGTCCGTCGCCCGTGACGTCGCCCACGGCGAGCGGGGGCCCCTGCCGTGAGACCTGGTGCGGCAGCAGCGGTTGTACGCGGAAGTCGACGAACGAAGGGTCCCGGTGCACGTAGCGCAGACCCCGATCCGCATCCATCGGTCGGAACATGCGCTCGCCGGCAGGCTTTGGGGGAATCGCTGCCGGTGTCTCCGTCGCCTCCTCCTGTCGCAGCACGATCACCCGGTCGGGCTCGAGATCCGTCAGCACCTGCTGCCGTCCGTCGGGCCAGACCACCGCCAGACTGTCCACGTGGGCGGCATCGCCCAACCCGAAGTGCAACCGGTCGTCCACCGTGGACTGATAGCCCTTGTAGGGGTTGTGGTAGAGGTACTGCGTCTGCCCGCCGGCCACGAGCCGCACGGTCGAGCCGATACCCCGCCGGTTGGGATGTTCTCCCTCCAGTCGGACCTGGAGGAAGTGCGCCGTGTCGCTCGCGGCTCCGACATTGTGGTAGACGAACGCGGGAGCGTCGATGTTGCTGACCACGAGGTCCAGCCGGCCGTCGTTGTCCAGATCGCCGTAGGCCGCCCCGTAGGAGAAGCTCGGTCGCTCGAGACCCCATGCCGCGGTCTCATTGCTGAACGTCAGGTCGCCCCGGTTGCGGAACACGTAGTTGGCCGCATCGTAGGTCCCCAACTCGTCCAGGATCTCCGTGCCGCGCTCCCGGTTGGAGGCCTGCTGGATCGCGAACATGGTGGTCTGGTAGTCGTAGTCGATGACGGCCTTCGGATAGCCGTTCGTGATGTGGGCGTCCTTGTGCCCGTCGTTGTCGAGATCGACGATGAGGGGACTCCACGTCCAGCCGGTGTACGGCACGCCTGCCAAGTGCGATATCTCGCTGAAGACGACGTCGTTGCCCCAGACGGCGCCGGCATTCAACTGCAGGACGTTGGTGCTGTAGTCGAACTGGAACCCGCGGCTGCGGAACTCCATGTAGGTGCTGAAGGTCATGGCACCGGTCATCCGCTTCCGCGCGATCAGGTCCTCCGCGACCATGTCGGTCTGCAGGATGTCGAACCAACCGTCGTTGTTGAAGTCGGCGATGTCGACGCCCATGCCTGCGAACACGGTGTGCTTGAGCCAGACGAGGGCTTTGTCGGAGAACGTACCGTCCCCGTTGTTGCCATACAGCACGTCATTGGGCGTGTCGTCGTTCGAGACGTAGATGTCGGGCCAGCCGTCCCGGTTGAGGTCGGCGACGGCCACGCCCAAACCGAATCCGACCGCCCGTACGATCCCCGCCTCCACGGACACGTCCGCGAACGTTCCGTCACCGTTGTTGCGGTACAGGCGATCGTAGCTCACCGGGTTCTCGCTGCGCCTGCCGGTCGGGTGCCGGTCGGCGTCACCCCGTGAGAAGCCGGCGGGGTCGTTGGTGAGCAGGAAGAGATCGAGGTCGCCGTCCCGGTCGTAGTCGAGGAAGGCGCCGTGCGTGCTAAAGCCCGTGTCGGCGATCCCGAATGCGGCCGCCGCCTCCGTGAAGGTGCGGTCACCATTGTTGACAAAGAGCAGGTTGGTCCGGTCGTTCCCGCTGGACCAGGCGGGTCCCGAGACCGAGACGTAGATGTCCAGATCCCCGTCACCGTCGATGTCGGCCATGCTGGGCCCATAGGCCCACTGGTCGGTCCCCACACCGGCCGACTCCGTGATGTCTTCGAACCGCATATTCCCCTTGTTCAGGTAGAGCCGGCTCGAGACCTGGTTGCCGGTGAAGTAGATGTCGGCAAGGCCGTCATCGTCGATGTCGCCGATGGCGACCCCGCCACCGTTGTACACGAACGTGTCGAACTGCACGTTCACGGAATCGTTGGTCGTGATCGTATTGGCGAACCGGATGCCGGTCCGTTCCGGCGGCAGGAGCGTAAACAGCGGCGGGCGACTGCCCTGACCGTCACACCCTGCCAGCAGGAGCAGGGACACAAGAAGGAGGGCCGACTGGCGGTGAACCATCGTCATCGATCGTTTCATACGTGGGGTGGAATGAGAGGGCCGACCTCGCGCTGCGAGTACAGCTCGAGGCGGACTCGGAATGCACCACGCGCGGGTCGGCGCGGCGACTCCGGAGCACGAAGCAGCTCGGCTGAGAGCGTCGTCCGCCCGGCGACCCGGTATATAGCGCCGAGGACGCAGCCGAGCAATCCGGGGGTACGGGGGGGTGCCCCGGCCGGTCACGCGCCTTCGGGTGGCTCCGGATCGTTGTCGGAACGGCGCGCGTCCGGGGCGCGCCTGAACGACGCGGGAGCGGACCCCGGCTCGTCCTCGTAGAGATCGTCCGGATCGGCGGCGGCGAGATCGACGAGAAACCGGCTCAGCCGCTCGGCCACAGCCGCAACGTACCGTTCGCCCTTGTCCGGGTTGGCCGCGCGAGGGTCGCCGATCCCGGTGTCGGCGGAAACCTGCGTCCACTGACGGGGTGCCCAGGCCCATCCCTCGCGGAACGCCGCGATGCGGAACCGCCGCTCCGTGCCGTCACCGGCCTCCGACAGCGGTCGGACCAGTGGCGCTGCAACGTGCAGCATGATGCTGGTCTCCATCTCACCGGCGTGATCGCCCAGGTCGTCGAAGTAGTCGCTCGGGTCCACGACCTGGTACCAGCTCGTCATGCAGAGCAGAGTGTCGAGCTGAGGCTGGAGCTCCCGAATCATCGCCCGAAAGTCGTTGCCGCCGTGGCCGTTGAGGATCACGAGCTTGCGGATGCCCTGACCCTCGAGACTCCGCGCGATGTCGCCCAGGATGAGGGTCTGTGTGCTGGGGTCGAGATTGAGACAGAAGGGAATGTCGAGCTGCCCCGTCTGCACGCCGAAGGGAACGGTCGGCAGCACCATGATCCGCGCACCGGCGTCCCACGCCAATCGGGCTGCCTCGGCGGCGATGTGGTCGCACTGGATCGTGTCGGTGGCGTACGGCAAGTGGTAGTTGTGGGCCTCGGTGGCGCCCCAAGGCAGGATCGCGACATCGTATGCCGTCTCACGAACGGTGTTCCACGTCGTTTCTGCGAGGATGTAGGGCCTGGCGGGCATGATTGGCGGACTCCTGAATGTGTTGCCTGGAGAGCGGCCTTGTGCAATCGGTTCCGGCCGGTTCCCCGTTTCGTGGGCGATGTCCGATCCGGCCGGAGCCGAATCACCGCTTCGACCTTCGCAGAGGCCATCTCGGTCAGGATCCTGCGAGGCCCGGCTGCTCGACCGGAGAGTAGGATACGATTCGCACCGGAAGATGGCCAGCAGAAAACACGATATTCTGACTCGGGATTGTGAACCGACGAGGCACCAACGACTTGCAAAGGCATCTGTTTTACTCCCGGTTTCAGGCCTAAATTGAGTGAGATTGTCGGGGAATCCGCGTGGCCGGGACCGCCACGGCACCTCGAGACACGATCCAGTCCTGCACTCACTCAGGTTGGGGTTACTCCATGGCACAGCATCCGCGCAGTCGTTCCAGAGCGGACGAATGGCAGCACAACCTACTCATCTGCGTGTCCGGCCTGTT